>NZ_JAQOWX010000053.1:0-36938 GCF_028462495.1 Paucibacter sp. XJ19-41 | reverse complement strand
GCTGAGTACCCCGCGCATCTCAGCCTCTCCGGGCTGTGGACTTACACCACGCGCCGGGACATCACCAAGGCGTGGGTCAAAGGCCGCTGCGTACCGTCCAGGCAAGATCTGACCCTAGTGGTGAATCTCGGGTTTTCCCGCTCACCCATCAGGGCGATTGGTGACCGTGCATCTCTCTGCCGACACTCGTGCCTCGTGCATTCCAGCCAGGCGAAAAGAAAGAAAGCACCAGGGCCTGCAGGGGGATGTGCTGAGGGGCAGACGAGCGGTGCAGGGCCGTTGTTGGCTCAGGCAATCCGTTCGGGAGAAGTCGAACGTGTCCTGCTGTAGCAGTTCCTTTTGCTGGGCCGACGACTCGCCGTCGGACTTCGTGATCACACAGGGAGGATGGAATGCGCGCAAGCTTGCTGAGGGAGTCTGTAGCAAAGGTTGGCTTGAAGGCCGGGTTACTGTTCGTGAGTGGTTTCTGCGGGTTGCAGTCGGCCGCCCAGACAGCGCTTCCGGTCACGGCAGTGGCTGCCAATGCTCAACTGGATAGGGTCGTGGTTCACGGGTCTCGAACGCGCCCGCCTTTGGCGGCAGGCATCATGTTCGTGGGATCGATAACCGACTACAACTTTGGCAGTGGGCAGTTACCCAGGTCAGAGCGTTATGACCCTCCCGTGGACCAGCAGGGCGCATTTGCCGATTGCGATGCGGCGGTTGGAAATCCGATCATCGTCACGAACGGAAACAAGGTTGATGCCGAGACTTTGTTCTCCACACCAGAGGAGATGGGGCTGAAGCTCGACTTGACCTACAACGGCAAGCTCAATCAGAGAGGGGTGTTCGGATACAACTGGATCACGAACTTCGACAAGAAACTCATCTTTCGGTTCGAGAACGATTACCAGTGCACGATGAGCCCGGGAAGTGGCAAATGTATGCAGATTGCTTCGGCGCGCCTGGTCCAGATATTCGCGCAGCGTCCGGATGGCTCTCGTGTCAACGTCTATACCTGGGGAGGTCAGGGCAATCCCTATGCGATGTACCAGATCGGTGGAAACTTCGAGACGGGCTGGACGCTTCGCGTGGACGGGGAGTACGAGGAGAAGTACTCCGGTGGCGGGATGATCGTGAAGGAGACCAGCCCGCAAGGCATCAGTTGGACCTACCAGTACGATGCGGGCGGCTCCTACCTCCAGAGCGTGACACACAGCAATGGACGAACCGTCGGATTCTCATGGTCGGGTGGATGGCTGTCTTCTGCGACCGACCCCGCAGGCGGCGTTTATTCGTTTTCCGATGTGAATCCCCAGGCCACACTGACCTACCCGGGTTCGCCCGCCTCGACTGTGACTTATCACTTCGATTACTCCAGTATCGCGACCGCGCAGAAAGTACTGGCAGGAAAGTCTTACAACGGGGTTCGGTACTCGACGTTCACCTACGACGCGGCCAAGCGAGCCAAGAGCGGTTCGCACGCTGGTGGTGTCAATAGTTACAACTTCGTGTACACCGCCAATGCCGATGGCGTCGTGTCGAAGGTGATTGAAACCAATCCGCTCGGTAAGAACACGACCTACACGGTTGCTGATGGGAAGATCGCGCAGGTCGAGGGGCATGCCAGCACACACTGCAGCGCAGGTACCAGTTCGCGAACCTACGACGCAAAGGGCCGCGTTGACCTGTCCACGGATAACAACGGCAACGTCGTGGATCGTGACTACAACTTTTTCGGCCAGTTGCTGAAGAAGACTGAGGCCAAGGGGACAACTGCCGAGCGAGTCACGCAGTACACCTGGGAGACCGCGCCCAAGAACCGGATACTCAAGGAGATCCGCGCAGGCCAGTGGGAGCGAACGTACAGCTACACGCCCAATGGGCGCTTGGCATCGGTCGTCGAGAAGAACCTCAGTGCAAACGGTGTTGCCAACCAGACCAGCACGACAACTTACGATTACACCTTCCATGCCAACGGCTTGGTCCAGACGATGATCGTGGACGGTCCGGTGGATCGGACCACGGCGACGTATACCGCCAAGGGTGAGTTGCAGTCTGTCAGCAATCGCCTCGGGCATGTCGTCACTTACTCTCAGTTCAACGGCCTGGGGCAACCCACACGCGAGGTGGGCGTTAACGGTCAAGTGCGGGAGTTTCAATACGACGCGCGTGGCCGCATCACGCGACTCAGGACCTATCCCAATGGGTCCGTGCCAGCTGACACGGTTTACGTTTATGGAGGCTCCGGCTTGCTGGATGCAGTGACTCTGCCTGATGGTGTCCAGCGGCGCTACCTGTACGACGCGGCCCGCCGACTGATGGGCGAGTACGAGGTGAATGGCTCGGGGCAGTTCCCGTACCGGCTGCTGAGCCGCGATCTCGCCTCGAACATCATCGAGGAGCGGACAGGAGTTTCTTCGGCAACGCCCACCTTGCAAACCACGGAGGGGCTGGTGAGCCGCAAGAATTTTGACTATGACGAGTTGAGCCGTGTGAGAGCGCTCCGCGGCAACAATGGTCAGGCGACCCGGTTTACCTACGACCTAAATGGTAATGTCATTGGTCGTAGCGATGCTGCGGGACGGAGCTCTTCGTCCGAGTTTGATGCTAGAGACCGCTTACGTCACTACACGGCGCCGGACGGTGGACTGACACGGTATGACTATGACCCTCAGGGGCACTTGGCCCATTTAGAGGACCCGCGCGGCCTGCGCACCAGCTATACCTACGACGGCCTCGGCAAAAGGCTTACCCAGATCAGCCCCGACACTGGTAAGACCAGTTACGCCTACGACAGTTTGGGGCGCTTGGAGTCAGAGACCCGCGCTGACGGCCGCGTCGTCAGCTATGGCTGGGACGCTCTGGGCCGCATGACTAGCCGGGCAAGCGGAGGGCTGAACGAGACCTTCGGCTATGACGCGGGCGCTTACGGCAAGGGTCGTCTGACCAGTGTCAGCAACGCCTCGGGCAGCACCAACTACGAATACAGTGCGGCGGGTGATTTGCTCAAGAAGACGGACCTCATTGCAGGCCAGAGCTTTGTCAGCAGTTGGACCTACGACTCGGTCGGCCGAATGACAGGCATGAGCTACCCCAGCGGCCTGAGCCTGGGCTATTACTACGATGGCCATGGCCGATTGAGCGAGGTCCGTGCGGCGCTGCCCGGGGGGCCTGATCGGTTGCTGGCCGACAAATTTCTCTATCAACCGGCCTCTGATCGTCGCTACGGCTGGCGATTCGGGAATGGCCAATCGTATTTGAAGACACTGGATCACGACGGACGTCTGACCCATCTGTCCGGCGGGTCGGCGCAGCAACTGGCTTACGGTTGGACCAACACCGACACCATTGAGCGGATACAAGACTCGATCTATACGGCCAACAGCGTGAACCTGGGCTACGACGCCAACGACCGTGTGACGACGACGCAGCGCAGCGCACGCAGCGAGAGTTTTGCATGGGATGACGTGGGCAATCGACTCAATCAGAACAGCAGCGAAACCGGGTATCAAAACCATCAGCTGGATGGGCAGAGCAACCGACTGCAGGCGGTGGGAGGCGCCCAATGGCGCAACTTCAGCTACGACGCCGTGGGCAATCTCACCGACGAAAGCCGCTGGGACGGAACGCGCAAGTACTGGTATGACGCCTTCAATCGCATGCATGCGTCCACGGTCAATGGCGCCTGGGCGGCGGACTACAGCAGCAACGCCCTGAATCAACGGGTCATGAAGAAGACGCGGCACAACACCACGCTTTATGTCTACGGGGTTGGCGGTGAGATGCTGGAGGAGACGGGGCCGACGCCGACCAGCTATATCTGGCTGGACGGCGCGCTGCTCGGGGTGGTGCGTGGCGGCCAGCTCTACACCGTGATGAACGACCACTTGGGCCGACCGCTGGAATTGCTGACACTGCCCGGAGCCCATACCCACTGGCGCGCCGAGGGCGACGCCTGGGACCGCCGGGTCAGGACGGACTCGGTCGGCGGGTTCAATATCGGATTCCCCGGCCAGTACCACGATGCCGAGACGGGGCTTTGGTACAACTGGCATCGGTACTATGACGGGCAGGTGGGGCGGTATACCCAATCTGACCCCATCGGGCTCGCAGGGGGCATCAATACCTACAGCTATGCACATAGCAACCCGGTGAGCTGGACCGACCCGATGGGATTGGACGTTTATCTGTGCTCGCAGCCTGCGTTCGGGATTTCGTGGAACCCAATTGACCACCAATGGCTGAAGACAGATTCGGCTGAGGCTGGCATGGGTGGTACAAGAGGGAACGTCCCTGGCAACGAAAGTGGCGACCGTCCCTTCGACCGGGTTCAAGTGACAGACCACACGGGAAGGAGCAAGGAGGCCGGCGCCTCATGCGGAAAGGTTCCCGATGTTGACGAGAAGAAGGTCAATGAAGCTTTGAGAATTGGCCGGCCGCTTGGCCTCTGGGGGCCGACTAACCAGTGCCAGTCCTTTGCACGGCAGACTCTTCGTGACGCATCCCTAGTCCCATTGCCGTCGCTGCCATACGGCGCACCGACCCGTTGAATATGAAATCATTTTGGTCTTTGCTTGCGCTTGTTCTTTTGATGGCGGTGACAGTCAGTTGCTCTAAGTCGAGTGCCAACTATGAAGCGCTGGTCAGCCGGAATATTCAATGCCCCGAAGATACGCATCTCGCCTACCTGCCGTGGGGCGAGTCGGGCTTGGAGGCGGTGTGCTTGCAGAAGCGAGGCCCTTCTGTAGTTGCCGAGCACGGTCGAATCAAAATCGAAGGGCAGTACTCGGGAGATAAGCAGGTGGGCGAGTGGCGTTGGTTTGACGAGTCAGGGACAGTCGTGCGCACGGAGCAAAAGGACGCACGTTAAGTGGCCGGCACGACCTTGCCGAGCGAGCGAGGGTTGCTTCGCTTCCTCATGCGGGGCTAGCAGCTTTCACTAGAAGGGCCCGAGGGAGCCACAGCGTATCGCCTAGGCCGCCGGGAAGCTCAGGCTGACGCACAGACCACGGCCATCGGGGCCATCGTCCATGCGCAGCTGCGCGCCATGCTGGGCCGCTGCGCGCTCGACGATGGCCAGGCCCAGGCCGCTACCGGGCTGCTCGCCGTCGTGCAGGCGGAAGAAGCGCTCGAACACCTTCTGGCGCAGCGCCACCGGGATGCCCGGGCCCTGGTCGCAGACCGACAGGCCCAGGCCGCCCTCGGGCTGTGGCGCCAGCCGCACCAGCACCTGGCTGCCGGGCGGCGAGTACTTGACGGCGTTGTCCACCAGGTTGTCGATCAGCGAGCCCATGTTCTCGCGGTTCATGCGGATCCGGCATTCCTCGGGCGCGCTCAGCTCCACCTCGATGCCGCGCCGCAGTGCCAGCTGGCTGGCCAGCACGATGCGGTCGCGCGTCAGCGTCACCAGGTCATGCTCGCGCATGTCCATCGCGTCCAGATCGGCGCCCGAGCGCGCCAGTGCCAGCAGTTGGTGCACCGTGTGGGTGGCGCGTTTGACGCCCTCGGTCAGGCGCTGTGCGGCCTCGGCCTGGCGCGCTGTCGCGGCGCTGCCCTCCAGTTGCTCGGCGTTCAGCTGTATCACCGCCAAGGGCGTCTTCAGCTCGTGAGCGGCGTCGAGCAGGAACTCGCGCTCGCGCTCCAGGCGCTGCTGCAGCCGGCTCATCAGCGCGTTGACCGAATTGACGACCGGCGCCAGCTCCACATAGGGCGAGCTGGGCAGCGGCGACAGGTCCTTGGCCGAGCGCTGCGAGATCTGCGCGCCGATGCGCCGCAGCGGCGCGAAGCCGCGCCGGAACAGCAACCAGACCGGCAGTACCAGCAGCGGCAGGCCGTAGAGCAGCGGGCGGGCGTAGTAGCTGAAGCCCTTGACGCTGAAATGCCAGTCGCCCGGCATCTCCTGCCAGCGCCGCACGGTCAGGCCCTGCTCGGGCGCGCTGGCCTCGGTGTAGAGCCAGAGCTTGTCGCTCTCCAGCCGCTCCAGCTGTGGCGGTGCGCGGTCCTTGGGGTCCGGGGGCGCGAGCTGCTGGCGCAGCTGGCCGTGCTGCCAGACCTGCACCACGCTGTGCGGCGTGCGATGGCCCTTCTGGCGCCATTCGGCATTGCGCAGCTCCTCCAGATCGCCCAGCGCGGCATTGATGGCGGCGGGGTCGTCGAGCTTGTCCTGCAGCTGGGCCCGCACCAGCTGGGCCCAGAGCTTGTTTTCGGCCTGGCCGTTGCGGCTTTGCAGCAGGCTGATGTCGGCCAGCTCGCGCACGATCAGCCCGGCCCAGGTCAGGAAGATCACCGCGAACACCGCGCCCATGGTGCGGTTGAACAGGGATCGGTGCGCCGGCGGCGGGGCGGTCTCGGCGCTCATGGCTTGCTCTCCACCAGAAAGCCGACGCCGCGCACGGTGCGGATATAGCCCTCGCCGAGCTTTTTGCGCAGGTTGAAGATGTGCACGTCCAGGCTGCGTCCGTCGGTATGGGTCAAGGCCTTGGCCTCCAGTTGTCTTCGGGTGATCACGCGATCCGGCAGCTTCAGTAGAGCCAGCAGGATGGCGAACTCGGTGCGCGAGAGATTGATGCGCTCCTCGGCGCGCGTCAACACCATGCGGTGCTCGTCCAGGGTCAGGTCCTTGAGCCGCCACTCATGCGGCAGATCAGTCGCCGCGCCGGCCGCACGACGGGTCACCGCGCGCAGCCGCGCCAGCAGCTCGGCGCTCGCAAAGGGCTTGACCAGATAGTCGTCGGCGCCGCCGTCGAGCCCGTCCAGCCGGTCCTCGATGCCGTCGCGGGCGGTGATCAGCAGGATGGGCAGCTTCTTGTCGATCTGGCGCAGCTGGCGCAACAGGCCCATGCCGTCGCCGTCGGGCAGGCCCAGGTCCAGCAGCACGGCGTCGAAGGCCTGCTCGCTGGTCCAGTAACGCGCATCCGAGGCACGGCGCACCCAGACCGCCTCGTGGCCGCTTTCCTGCAGCAGGGCTTGCAGCGAACGCCCGAGTTCGAGATCGTCTTCCACCAGGCATATCTTCATGACGGCGCACTGTAGCAACAGCGCCTTTAACACAGGCTTAACGCAGCCTTGAGGCTTCCTAAAACGAGCACTCGCGATAGTCCGGCCTCGAAGTCACGAGACGGATGTTCATGGAGGAGATGCTTGTGAAGATGCTGAACGGGGCGCTGGCCGCCCTGCTGCTGGCGGCCTGTGCCGCCTGCGTGGGCAGCGGCGGCGGTGCCGAGCCCGAACCCGAGCCAGGCATGGCCGCGCAGTTCCTGCCCAGCCGGGCGCAGTTCGACGCCCTGTTCCCCGACCGTCTGAGCTTCTACAGCTACGAGGGCTTTGTGCAGGCCGCCGCCAGCTATCCGGACTTCGCCGGCCGCGGCACGGACGAGGTGCGCCGGCGCGAGATGGCCGCCTTCCTGGCCAATATCGCCCACGAGTCCGACTTCCTGCGCGCGCTGCGCGAGTACAACCAGGCCAATCACAACAACTACTGCCGCCAGGGCCCCGGCGAGAGCTGCGCGCCCGGCCAGCAGTACTACGGGCGCGGCCCTATCCAGCTGAGCTGGANCTACTGCCGCCAGGGCCCCGGCGAGAGCTGCGCGCCCGGCCAGCAGTACTACGGGCGCGGCCCTATCCAGCTGAGCTGGAACTACCAGTATCTGGCCGCCGGCCAGGCCCTGGGCCTCGGCCGGGAACTCTGGGCCGACCCCGATCGTGTGGCGCGTGACGCCAAGATCGCCTGGCAGACGGCCATCTGGTACTGGATGACCAACAAGGGCCCCGGCTCGATGCCGGCCCACCGCGCCATCGTCGATGGCGCCGGCTTCGGCGAAGCGGTGCGCGCCATCAATGGCGCCATCGAGTGCGACAAGGGGCCCGACGCGCCGACCGCCCGCAACCTGGCCCGGCGTGTCGAGCTGTTCCGCGACTACAGCGCGCAGTTCAAGGTCGAGCCGGGCCAGGGGCTCGGCTGCTGAGGCTCGCGCGCGCCATCAAGCAAGCCACTAATCAATACCAACCCTGAAGGAGACGAGATGAGAAAGAAGAAGAGGGGGGCGCTGGCCCCGACACCGCGCCGCAGCGCCAGCAGTCTGGCGGTCAGTGGCCTGGTGCTGAGCCTTTGGTTGCCGACGGCCATGGCCGAGGACAAGGGCGAAGAAAAGCCCAAGGCCGCCGTCAACGAGCTGCCGCAGGTGACGGTAACCGCAACCCGCAGCAAGACCGCCCTGATGAAGACGCCGGTGGCCGTCACGGCCATCAGCAGCGACGACCTGCTACGCGACAACATCAAGGAAATCCGCAACCTCAGCGGCTACGTGCCCAATGTGCAGTTCGGCATGTCGCCGGCCGACTCCGGCGTGATGATGGCGATTCGCGGCGTCAGCTCCACCAACTTCACCGAGATCGGTGATCCCGCCGTGGCCGTGCATGTGGACGGCATCTACTCGCCCCGGGCCCAGGCCGCGCTGGCCCTGATGTTCGATCTGGACAGTGTCGAGGTCTTGCGAGGCGCCCAGGGCACCCTGTTCGGCAAGGGCTCTACGGCCGGCGTGATCAATATCCAGCCCGGCCGGCCCGACTTCAAGCGCGACTACGGCTGGACCTCGCTGCAGATGGGGGCCTACAACGCCCGCGAGCTGCGCACTGTCTACAACAAGTCACTGGGCGAAAAGTTCGCGTTGCGTGTGGCCTATATGCGCGAGATGCGCGACGGCTACATCACGCAGGAACGCGACATGACGGACCGCGGCTATCGCAAGTCCGACGGCAAGGGCGGCTTCGTCTCTACGCCCGATGGCAAGCCCGATGTGGACCAGCGCCTGAACCGAATGCTCAAGCCCAGCGAGTACTACTACAACGCCAACCAATGGGCCGGCCGACTGAGTGCGCGCTGGGCCATTTCGCCGAGCCTGGAATGGCAGGGCACGGTGGAGCGTTGGCGCAACAAGGGTGCGGGAGATGTGCAGCTGCGCGATTGCGAGATGGCGGCCGGCACCGCGCGCGCTTGCGGCCCCGAAGGCCAGTGGCATGCCAAGATCAATGTGCCCGGCATGGTCGACGTGACCATGGACAATTACCGCAACTTCCTGAACTGGAAGCTCAACGACACCATGGAGCTGCAGCTGCGCAACAGCTACTCGATCCAGAAGCGCTCCCAGCATCAGGACAACGACGGCGGCCTGCATGCGATCGAGTCCGAAGTGTTCAGGCTCAATGCGGCGGGTACCGCCTTGGAGGGAGGGATCCCGAACGTCACGGACCAGGCCACCTATGTCTTCGGCGCCCGCTACCGGACCGTCGTCAACGAGCTCCAGTTCAAGCAGGAGACCAAGAACTGGCGCTATGTGATGGGGGCTTTCCAGATGCACGAAAAGAACGCCATCGACCAGGGTCAGGACAATCTGGTGGTGCCCGGCTGGCCGGGCCTGGCCTATCCGGGCGCGCACTTCTGGAGCCAGTCCAACCGCCAGGTCAAGTCCAGGGCCCTGTTTGCCCAAGGCGACTTCAAGATCGCCCCGGCCTGGACCGGCACGGCTGGATTGCGCATCAGCCGTGATGGCCGTAGCGATGCCGGCGGTCTGTCCAGCGAGAACTACTCCGGGCAGCAGACCCCCTGGTACTACCGCGGCAAACACACCCCGCCGCCGATCTCGCAAGGCATGCCGCACAACGGCAACGACCTGAGCTTCGAGATGGGTCCCTTCGCCGGCCTCAAGGGTTACCCGGCGGTGCTGGCCGAGAACACCAAGAGCGAGACCTACAAGAACTCCAGTTATCGTCTGGGCCTGCAGTTCGACGCGGACAAGAACAATATGTTCTTTGCCTCGCTGGCCACGGCCTACCGGCCCGGCGGCTTCTCCGACCGCACCGACCGCTGCGGGGGGCCGAACGAGAAGTGCAGCTTCCCCGAGGATGAGGCCAAGCGCATCTATTTCCGCGAGTACCTGTCCGAGACCACCAAGAATTTCGAGCTGGGCTACAAGGGGCGCCTGCTGAACCGCAAGCTGGACCTGAGCGTGGTGCTGTTCAACACCGATTTCGAGAACATGCACTACACCAACACCACCCGCATCGGCGTGCGCAAGCGATCTGCCACCTACTGCGACTCCACGCAGGAGATCGGCACCACCGATTGCGTGGTGAATGGCTGGGTGACGCGCAATATCGGCAAGTCCAGTATTCGCGGCATGGAGTTGGAGTTCAAGGCCCTGCCCTGGCAGAACGGCCAGATCTGGGGCTATGTCTCGCTGCTGGATTCCAAGGTCAAGGAATGGGAAACCTATGACGACGACTGGCTGTGCGGCGTGCGTGCGGGCGGCGCGAATCCCTGCCCGGATCGGGTGCTCAACACGCCGGGGGTGGACAAGCAAGTCGTCGGTATCCGGCAGATCGACCTCAGGGGCAAGGCCCTGCCCAACTCGCCCAAGTACTCCTACGCGTTGAATTACTCGCATGACTTCGCCTTGGGTGACGACATGAGCTTGACGCCCACCTTGAGCTACCGCTGGCAGAGCCGCATGTACTTCACGCCGCGCAATCTGGACGACCCGCAATACGGTGCCTTCCAGAAGGCTTATGGCAATGTGAATGCCTCGGTCAAACTGGTTGGCAACAACGGCAAGTGGGATGTGGAGCTGTGGGGCACCAATCTGAGCAATAACGCGGTCAAGACCTGGATGGACCCGATCACGACCAGCCACGGCATTCGTGCCAGCTTTGCTCCCCCGCGCATGTACGGGGTGCGAGCCACCGTTCACTACTGAAGCCAAAGCCCTGGGAGGCGGTACCGGGTCGGCGTCGCCGGCCCGGTACCGCCTCGTATCTAAGCGTTCCTTAATTCAATGCTGAGCCACCTTGAAGGCAAGGCAGACGATAGTAGCGAGTGATGAATTTTTTCTCGGGGCCCTGCCTGCCCCCGGCCTGCTTTTGAACCGTCCCACACTCCTGACCCTGATGCCCTGGCCCAGGGAGCTGCGTTGGCTCGACCGTCTACTGGTCAGCGACAGCGACAGCGACAGCGGCCCGGAACTGCCGGCCACCCGTGCGACGCTGCGCCGCATCGCTGATTCCGGTGGCCTGACCCTGCTGCTCGACACCCCCGACGACGGCGCGCCGCCGCCGCCGCCGGGCATGGACGAGCGCTATCGCCTGGCGGTCCGCGAGAGCGGCATCGTGCTGCATGCGGCCACGGTGTTCGGCGCACTGCGCGGCCTGCAGACGCTGAGCCAGTTGCGTGCCGGGGATGGCAAGACCTGTCCCTGCGTCGAGATCATCGACGCACCGGCCTACCCCTGGCGCGGCCTCTTGATCGATGTGGTGCGGCGCTGGCTGCCGCTGGCGGTGCTCAAGCGCCAGCTCGACGGCATGGCCGCCGCCAAGCTCAATGTGCTGCACTGGCATCTGACCGACGACCAGGGCTGGCGCCTCGCGTCCGCGCGCTACCCGCGCCTGCAGAGCCATGCCGGCGGCGGGCAGTGCTACAGCCTGGAGGAGGCGCGCGAGCTGGTGGCCTATGCCAGCGAGCGCGGCATCCGCGTCGTGCCCGAGCTCGATGTGCCAGGCCACACGACGGCGCTGGCCGCCGCCTATCCCGAGCTGTTCAGCGCGCCGGGGCCTTACGAGATCGAGCGGGGCTTCGGTGTCTTCAAGCCCTGCCTCGATCCGCGCAAGCCCGAGGTCTACGAGTTCCTCGACCACATCCTGGCCGAGTGGGCCACGGTGTTCCCCGATCCCTTTGTGCATATCGGTGGCGACGAGGTCGAGGGCAGCCATTGGCAGGCGCTGGGCCTGGCGCCGCGCGCCGCCCAGGCCTTGTTCAATCGGCGGCTGCTGGAAATCCTGGCCCGCCACGGCAAGACCATGCTGGGCTGGGACGAACTCGGCGAGGACGAGGCGCTGCCGGCCGAGGTGATGCTGCAGTCCTGGCGCGGGCCCGACAGCCTGGCCCGGCTGGCGCGGCGCGGCCATGCGGTGCTGTTGTCGGCCGGTTTCTATTTGGACCAGCCCCATGCCAGCGCCTATCACTGGCGCCGATCCATCCTGCCGCCGGCCGCGCCGCAGCTGCGCTGCCGGGCCGGCGAGCTGGCACGCCATTGGCGTCTCCATCTGGACCTGGGTGTGCAGCAGCTGCGCGCCGAGCTGGCGCTGATCGAGGACAAGGCCGGCCAGTGGCGCGGCTGGATCGCCTTCGAGGGCCAGGCGCCGCTGGCCCTGCAGACCCTGGCCTGGCGTGGTGCCGAGCTGTGCTTTGGCCTCGACACCTGGATGGGTGAGCTCAGCGCGAGGCTGCACGAGGAAGCGTCGTCGGCTCGGCTGCAGGGTGTGATTCGTATTGCCAATGTGCTTTACCCGGCCGAGGGCGAGGCCCTGTATGCGCCGGACCAACCGAGCGCGGCGCCGGCGCCGCTGGATGAGGCGGCGCTCGCGCGGGTGCGCGGGGCCGAGGCGGCGCTGTGGAGCGAGCTGGTCGACGCCCACAACATCGATCTGCGCCTGTGGCCGCGCCTGTTCGCGGTGGCCGAGCGCTTCTGGTCGGCCGCGCCGCCGCCCGGCGAGGCGGCCATGCTGCAGCGCCTGGACGCGGTCTCGCAGTGGGCCGTGCGCGAGCTTGGCCTGCAGCACGAGGCCCAGCATCGCCAGGGTCTGCTGGCCTTGGTGGACGGCGACGAGCGCGCGCTGGCCGAGCTGCAGCGTCTGGTGTGCCTGATCGAGCCGGCCGGCTACTACGCCCGCCAGCACCGCAAAAAGCTCAGCGGACGCTACCACCTGGATGAGCCGTTGAACCGCCTGGCCGATGTGCTGCCGGCCGAGAACCGGCTGATGCAGGAGCTGGCGCGTGCGCCCGTCGATTTGGCGCGTTGGCGCGCGCTGCTGGCCGAAGACTGGGGCGGGCTGCCGGCCCTGTTGCGTGGCTACGCCGGTCTGGCGGCGCTGCTGCCGCTGGCCGAGCGCCTGCCCGGGCTGCGCGTGCTGGGCCTGGAGCTGCTGGATGCTGTCGAGCAGGGCCAGGTCTTGCCCGAGCCGCGGCGCCGCGCCGCCCAGCAAACGCTGGACGCCGCAGCGCCCATGGTCGACGAAGTGGTGCTGGCCCTGGTGCCGGCACTGGAGAGTCTGTTGGAGGCCTGTTCATGAGAGCAAGCCTGATGCTGCTGTGGCTGGGCCTGGCGCTGCCGGTGGCCGCCCAGCCGCTGGACCTGCTGCACTGGTGGACCTCGGGCAGCGAGGCCCAGACCCTGGCCGAAGTGCGCCAGACCGCGCGGGCGGCCGGGGTGGACTGGCTCGAGTCGCCGGTGGCCGGGGCCGGCAATGCCAATACCCTGCTGAAGACCCGCTTCCTGTCCGGCCATCCGCCGGCGCTGGCCCAGCTCGACAAGGCGGTCTGGGTTTGGGGCGAGGCCGTGCCGCTGGCCGACCTGACGGCGGTGGCCCGGTCCCAGCGCTGGGGCCAGGTCTTGCCGGCGGCGATCTATACCGAGCTGCTCTACCAGGACAAGGCGGTGGCCGTGCCCATCAATGTGCATCGCCTCAACAGCCTGTGGAGCAACACGACCCTGCTCAAGCGTCATGGCCTGGCCGTGCCGCGCACATGGCCCGAGTTCTTCGCGGCCGCCGAGGCGCTGCAGGCGGCCGGCGTGATTCCGCTGGCCATAGGCGGGACGGTGGGCCAGCAGTTCAGCGTGTTCGCCAATGTCGTGCTGGGGCAGGGAGGGCCGGCCTTCTTCCGCCAGGCCCTGGTCAAGGGTGACGCGGCGTTGCGGGGCGGGCCGCAGATGCTCGCGATGCTGCGCGACTTCAAGCGGGTCAAGCGCTATACCGATGCTGGCCAGGTCGGGCGTGACTGGGCCGTGGCCACCAGCCTGCTGATACAGGGCAGGGCCGCGATGCAGTTCACCGGCGACTGGGCCAATGGCGAGTTCCTGAAGGCCGGCTGGGTGGCCGGGCGCGACTATGAATGCACGGCCGCGCCGGGCCATGGCGATCTGCACTACTTCGAGTTCGATCGCATCCTGTTCTTCAAGCCGGCCAGCCCGGCCCAGGCCCTCCAGCAGGCGCGGCTGGCCGAGGCCCTGCTGCAGCCCGAGGCCTCGACCCGTTTTGCGCGCAGCAAGGGCGGCATCCCGGTGCGGGTCGATGCCGACCTGGCGGGCTTCAACGCCTGCGCCCAGCGCTCCTATGCCGACTTCAAGAAGAGCGGCGCCGACGGCCGCCTGACCCTGGCCCTGGGTGCCCAGCTGCCCGAGGCCACCCACGGCGCCTACCGCGATGTGGTGGCGGCCTTCTGGGCCAGTGATCGGATGACGGCCGAGCAGGCGCAGGCGCGCCTCGTGAAGGCGGCCCGAGTGGTCGATTGATGAAGATGAAGCAGTTCTTTCAACGCCACCTGCCGCCGTTGCTGATCGCGCCCTCGCTGATAGTCTGCCTGCTGTTCTTCTACGGCTTCATGGCCTGGACCGGCTGGATCTCTTTGACCCGCTCGGGCCTGCTGCCCAGCAATGACTTCGTCGGCTGGATGCAGTACCAGCGCCTGTTTGCCGATGAGCGCTGGTTGGGTGCGCTGGCCAATCTGGCCCGCTTCGCCGGCCTCTTCATCGCGATCCCCTTGGCTTTGGGCCTGCTGCTGGCGGTGCTGCTGGACCAGAAGCTGCGCGCAGAGGGGGCGCTGCGCCTGATCTATCTGCACCCGATGGCGCTATCGCTGATCGTCACCGGCACGGTCTGGCGCTGGCTGCTGGACCCCGAGCTGGGCCTGCCGCAAGGGGTGCGCCAGCTCGGCGAACCGTTCGGCCTGGGCGACTTCCGCTTCGACTGGCTGGCCGACGAGCAGATGGCGCTCTACACGCTGGTGATCGCGGCGGTCTGGCAGATCACCGGCTTTGTGATGGCGGTATTCCTGGCCGGCCTGCGCGGCGTGGACGACGCGGTGGTCAACGCCGCCCGGCTGGACGGCGCGCGCGGCTTCACGCTCTACCGCCGCATCCTGCTGCCGACCCTGGGCCCCAGCCTGTTCTCGGCCCTGCTGGTGCTGCTGCCGGCCTCGATCAAGAGTTTCGATCTGGTGGTGGCGCTGACCGATGGCGGGCCCGGCCACGCCAGCGAGCTGCCGGCCCTGTATCTGTTCCAGATGGCTGTCGAGCGCAGCCGCCTCGGCCGGGGCGCGGCCAGCGCGATGGTGATGATGAGGATGGTGTTGTCAATTGCACTGCCTTATGCCTATGCACGCGGCCGCGCGCATTCGGCCTCTGCGCGTGGCCGTGCCAGCACGCGCCAGGGGGCAGGTCATGCTTAAGCGCAGTCTGGCCTACGCGCTGGCGGCGCTGTTTGCGATCTACTTCATCCTGCCGCTGGCCTTCATGCTCCTGAACTCCTTCAAGAGCGCGGCCGAGCTGCAGCAGGGTGGTTTCCTGGGCTGGCCCCAGGTGCCGGGTCTTGAGGGCTGGCGCCAGGCCTGGGCCGCCCTGGGCGGCAGCTTCGGCAACAGCCTGCTGCTGGCCGTGCCGGTGGTGGCGGCGTCCAGCCTGCTGGCGGCGCTGAACGGCTTCATCCTGTGCAAGTTCCGCTTTCGTGGCAGCGAGGCGATCTTTCTGCTGCTGCTGGTGGCGCTGTTCCTGCCGATCAAGGTCTATCTGCTGCCGCTGGCCATCAGCCTGGCCAGGCTGGGCCTGGACAAGTCACTGGGCGTCTTGATCGCCATCCATGTGATCTACAGCCTGCCGCTGGCGCTGTTCTTCCGCAACCATTACCTGGGCTTCCCGGACGAGCTGCTGCGCGCCGCGCGCATCGACGGCGCCGGCTTCTGGGCCCTGTTCACCCGCATCGTGCTGCCGCTGTCCAAGCCGGTATTCGTCGTCGTCGTGATCCTGCAGTTCACGACGATCTGGAACGAATACCTGTTCGGCCTGGTCTTCACCGGCGACGGCGACCGGCCCATCACCGCCGCGCTGGCCCAGCTCGGTGCGGCCGGCGAGGGCGGGGTCAAGCAATACAACGTCGAGATGGCCGGCGCCCTGCTGGCGGCCCTGCCGACGCTGGCCGTCTACCTGCTGGCCGGCCGGCATTTCACCCGCGGCCTGGTGGCCGGTGCAGTCAAAGGTTGAGTACGAGAATGACCGGGCTTGCGATCAAGAATTTGAGCAAGGGCTTCGGTGCCCAGGCGGTGCTGAGGAATATAGAACTGGAGATTGCCGACGGCGAGTTCCTGATACTGGTCGGGCCTTCGGGCTGCGGCAAGTCCACGCTATTGAACCTGATTGCCGGGCTGGAGACGCCGGACGCCGGCGAGATCCATATCGGCGGCCGGCGTGTTGAACGCTTAAGCCCGCAGGACCGCGATATCGCGATGGTGTTCCAGAGCTATGCGCTCTACCCGAACATGACGGTGGCGCAGAACCTCGGCTTCGGCCTGGAGATGCGCAAGGTGCCCAGGTCCGAGCGCGAGGCCACGGTGGCGCGCGTGGCCGAGATGCTGCAGCTGCAGACCCTGCTGGCGCGCCGGCCCGGCCAGCTCTCGGGCGGCCAGCGCCAGCGCGTCGCGATGGGGCGGGCGCTGGCCCGCTCGCCCAAGGTCTTTCTGTTTGACGAGCCGCTGTCCAATCTCGATGCCAAGCTGCGGGTGGAGATGCGCGCCGAGATCAAGCTGCTGCAGCAGCGCCTGGGCACGACCTCCGTCTATGTCACCCACGACCAGGTCGAGGCCATGACCCTGGGCCAGAAGATCGCGGTGATGAAGGACGGCCAGATCCAGCAGTTCGGTACGCCGGCCGAGATCTATGCCCGCCCGGCCAATGTCTTCGTCGCCGGCTTCATGGGCGCGCCGGCCATCAACTGGTTGCGCGTGCGCGTCGATGTCGAGGACGGCACGCCCTTGCTGCGCCTGGCCGGCGCCGGCAGTCGCATGGGCCTGGCGCTCGCCAACCCTCGCCTGGCTGCCTGGGCCGGTCGCGAGCTGCTGCTGGGCCTGCGGCCCGAGCTGATCGTCAATGCCCAGGGCGAGGCGCCGCCGGACGGCCATCGCTTCGAGGCGGTGGTCGAGTTGGTCGAGCCCACCGGTGCCGACACGTATGTGATGCTCGCGCTGGATGGCCAGCGCCTGTGCTGCCGCATCCAGCCCAGCTGCGGGGCCATGACCGGCGCCCCGCTGACGCTGGACATCCTCCCCCACGAGTGCCTGCTGTTCGATCCGGACAGCGGCCTGCGGGTCGGCTAGGCTTGCTGACCATGATCAATCGTCGCCGCACCCTGTTGCTGACTCTAGCCGCCCTGCCGATGACCGCTGCCGCCACTTCCTTCCCGAACCCGGCGCTGACCGTCTATATCGGCGGCTATGCCCCCAAATCCCGAGGCATCCATCGCTTTCGCCTCGACTCGGTCAGCGGCGCGCTGACGCCACAAGACCTGACCCCCAATGAACTGAGCCCCAGCTGGCTGGCGCTGGACGCCGGCCGCCGGGTGCTTTACAGCGCCAATGAGAGTGGCGCCTCGGTCGGTGCCTATGCGCTGGCGGCGGACGGCGCGCTGCGCCCGCTGGGCACGGCAGCCTCGGGCGGGGCCGGCCCGGTGCATCTGAGCCTGCATCCGGCGGGCCGCCATCTTTTCGTCGCCAACTATGGCGGGGCCACGGTGGCCGTGCTGCCGCTGCTGGATGATGGCCGGCCGGGCCCGGCCCTCGAGGTGCGGCCTACCGCCTTCGCGCCGGAGTTGCGGCCCGGGCCGCAGCGCGCCGCGCGCGCCCCTGAGGGCAGTTTTGCGATCAGCGGCCACGACGCCGCCCATGCCCATATGGCGGCCAGCGATCCCAGCGGACGCTTCGTGATCGCCTGCGATCTGGGCCTGGACCTGCTGATCGTCTGGCGCTTCGACGCCGCCACCGGCCGCCTGAGCGCGCCCCAGGCCACACCGGTCTCGTCGGGTGCCGGGCCGCGTCACTTTGTCTTTCATCCGCAGCGCCCCGAGCTGGTCTATGTGCTCAACGAGGAAGCCTCGAGCTTGAGCTGGCTGCGTCTCGATGCGGCCGCGGGCCGGCTTGTGCCGCTGGGCGAGATCAGCGCATTGCCGGCCGGCTTCAAGGGCACCAGCTTCGCGTCCGGCCTGCTCGCTTCGCCAGATGGACGCCAGCTCTACAGCCTGAACCGCCTGCACGACAGCATCGCGATCTTCGATCTGCTGGCCGATGGCGCACCGCGCCTGCGCGGCCTGGAATGGACGCGCGGCAGCTATCCGCGCAGCGCCGCGCTGGATGGGAGCGGCCGCTGGCTGCTGGTCTGCAACCAGAACAGCGACCATGTGGCGGTGTTCGAGCGCAGCAGCGTTGACGGCGGGCTGCGCTTTGCCGAGCAGTACGGGGCGGTGGGCAGTCCGGCGGCAGTGGTGTTTGGCTGAGCTCGCAGCCGCTCAGCCCTTCTTCTTGATCGCGCCCCAGACGAGCAGCAGCACGACGGCACCGAGCACCGAGGCGATGAAGCCCGCGCCCTGGCCGGCGGTATACCAGCCCAGCGCCTGACCCAGATAGGTGGCGGCCAAGGCGCCGCCAATGCCGATCAGCGTGGTCACGATGAAGCCGGCCGAGTCGTCACCCGGCTTGACGGCACGCGCCACCAGCCCCGCAAGAAACCCGATCAAGATGGTCCAGACGATGCCCATGGCTGCTCTTCTTTCCTTCGAGGGTTGAGGCCGGACGGTATCGCGCGGCGGGATCATGATAGCGGCGCTGTCGGTGCGTGGCGGCTGCCCGGATGCGGGGGATGAAAACCCGAGGGGGTCAGGGCTTGCTGGCGAGGCTTGACCGAGCTTTCCTTGTCGGTGGCTATGAAGCAATCGTGGGCAGTCCGACAGACTGCATGAACGTCCTCAGACTTGCTGCCGAGACGAAGTGGTGGGATCGAATGCCCATGGCATTGGCGGCTGCGACGTTCGACGCTGTGTCGTCGATGAACACGGCATGTTGAGGTGGTGTGTTTGTCGCCGCAAGCGCATGCATGAAGATCTCCGGACTTGGTTTGGCGACACCGATGTCGCTCGAGTTGATGACGAAGTCCAGATGCTCGGTCAGACCTAGGGCTGCGAGGTCGCGCGGCAGACGATCGGTGGCGTTGGTGATCAAGCCGACCGAGCAGTGCTCCCGCGAGACCATGACCATGTTCAGTACATCAAGGCTGACGGTTCCGACCGGCTTTGACCATGCGGTCACGGCGGCGTCAGCCCGACTGCTGGGATGGGAGGCAGCAAGTCGTCGTGCCACTTCAGCTCGCCACGCTTCATCGGTGATCCGGCCTGTGATGACCTGAGTGAGGAGATCCGAGGCAAACGCGGCTCTTGTGATCGAACCAACGGGCAACTGGTGCGCGTCCTCCAGATCCGAGTAGCCGCTGGGCCAGAGTCGAAGGACGCCGTCGAGATCAATGAATAGGGTGGCTGGACACACGGCGGTACTTTTCAGTCTAGACAAGATGGTTTCATCCGTGACGCCGGGCGGGCATGACGAGCGAAAGTCAATCTAACACCATGCCGATCAACCGCCACGCTCCTCAATGATCGGTCCATCGGTGCAGTAGGCGACGAGCACTTCGTGCGCTGTGACAAGTTCCAGTTCGTGCAATGAGTCGAGACCGGCAGGCATGGCGGCTAGCTTTACGGTGCCGCGTGATTCACTGCGGCACGAGGAGGTTGTCGGCAAATCGGGTCCGGTCTCGACCGCTAAAGGCTCAGTTCGAAGGCCTGATCCGCCGGCATCCGCTGACACTTCCATCGGCACGACTTTCGTCGTCACCAGGGAGTGTTCTATGAGCGTGGGCAATATCTTCGACAAGACCCAGCCGTGAGTCCTTGGATAGCTCTTGCCGTTGACACACATGCGCCATGGCAGGGTCTGATCGCCGGTGGGGATGAAGGCCCGGACGAGCTTGCCGCCCAGATACTGTTCAATGATGCATTCGCTGTTCTTCATTCGCGTGTCTGAATTCAAGCCTTGAGCCTCGAGCGGGTCCAACAACGAGCGGTCACTTGAGCTTGGTGTCCTCGCGCTTTGCTTCCGCCATCGCCTCCGGTTCGAGTTCCTCGGCGTAGCGGTTCATGCGGATGAAGAAGCCCCAGCCCGCCAGCAGCACGCCGGCCGAGAGCACGATGGCGGCGGCGTACAGCATGTGCGCGGGGTCTTCGTGCGCGGCCTTGAAGGTGGCCACCAGACCCTCGATCGCCAACGCCACGACCACGACGACGAGAAACCTCGACAGGAAACGCCGCACGCGGGTCGGCCCGCTGATGTGGGCGTCGCGCACGACCTCTTCCTCGGCAATGGTCTGCGCAATCTGCAGGGCCACCACGGCGGCGGCCAGCAGGCCGACCGCTTCAATGATCTGCAGCGCGGCCCCGCGGTCCAGCCCGCCCTCGAAGGCCAGCCAGCCGACCTTGGCGGCAATCAGGGTGAGCATCAGAGCGGCGCAGGCAAAGAGGATCGCCATCAGGCCGTGGATGATGGGAAACGCGCGCAGCAGGGTTTTCATCGTCTGACCATGAGCAAGAATTGCAGGCGGAGGCTGCCACGCGCCTCGGAAGGCATCGGCAGGCGTCCTCGGATTGTTGCCGCAGATCGGTGCGCCGCAGGACCTTAATCCACTCTTAAAGCAATCTTGAGCCGGGCTGAAAGCCCGGCTGCGACAGTGGCGCCACCATGTCGCAGACGCTTGAAATCGAATCCCCCGCCGACTCGGCGCCGCTCTATATGCGCCTGATGCAGCAGTTGCTGGACGAGGTGCGGCAGGGCCGCTGGCAGACCGGCCTGCCCTCCGAGCGCAAGCTCTCGGACCGGCTGGCGGTGTCGCGGCACACGGCGCGGCGGGCCCTGGATCTGCTGTGCCAGCGCGGCATGCTGGAGCGCCGGCGGGGCTCGGGCACCTATCTGACCCAGCCGCTGGTGGACGCGGCGGCCCAGGCTCCGGCGCTGCAGCCGGTGCTGAGCCCGGCCGGTACCGGCCTGCCGCGCCACTGGCTGGTGCGCGAGGCCGACGCGGCCACGCCAGAGGAGTTGTTCGCGCTGGGCCTGTCGCCGCAGACGCCGGTGGCGCGGCTGCAGTGGCGCGAGGCGGCCGCCGCAACCGGTGCCGCAGCGGACCCGGGCTGGGCGGGACTGGAGAGCCGTTGCCTGGCCCTGCATCTGCTGCCCCGGCCGCAGCAGTTTGACGGCCGGCTGGAAGACTGGCTGGCCGAGCAAGGCCTGAGCCCGACGCGCGAGCTGCAGCGCCTGCGCGCCTGCAATGCGACGCCCGAGCAGGCGCGGCTGCTGGGACTGGCGCCGGGCGTCGCGCTGCTGCACATCACCCGCCAGAGCTATGGGCCGCGCGGCCAGGCCCTGGTGCTAAGCCACAGTTACCGGCTTGCGGACCAGGCCGGCCTGGTGATGGAGCTGCGCTGATGCAGGGCTCGGTGCGAACTCCAGCGTGACGCCCAGACCGCGGCCGCCCAGGCCGGGGCCTAGGCTGATGGCCGCGCGGTGGCGCGCCGCCACCTGCTCGACGATGGCCAGGCCCAGGCCGCTGCCGGGCTGGTCTTGGCCGGGCAGGCGGTAGAAGCGCTCGAACACCTTGGCGTGCAGGGCCGGCGGTATGCCCGGCCCGTCGTCGCTGACGCTGAGCCGCCAGCCCGCGGCCTCGCTGCCGTCCAGGCGCAGCAGCACCTGGGCGGCGCCGTACTTGATCGCGTTGTCGATCAGGTTGTCGAGCAGCGAGGCCATGCCCTCGCGGGCCAGCTGCAGCCAGGCCTCGTCCGGCCCCTGCAGCTCCAGCTCGACGCCGTGGCGATGCGCCAGCGGCGCCAGCAGTGCCAGCCGGTCGCGCAGCAGTGCGGCGAGATCCTGGCGGCTCAGCGCATTGCCCTCGGTCTCGGACTCGGCGCCGGAGCGCATCAGCGACAGCAGCTGATGCACCGTGTGCGTGATGCGCTGCACGCCCTCGTGCAAGCCCTCGCGGGCCTGGGCGGCGGCCGGCGCGGCACGCAGCAGGCGGTCGGCATTGACCTCGATGACGGCCAGCGGGGTCTTCAGCTCATGGGCCGCGTCCACAAGAAACTCGCGCTCGCGCGACAGGCGGCGCGAGAGCCGCGCCATCAGCCGGTTCACCGCATCGACCACCGGGGCCAGCTCGGCATAGGGCGTGTCGGGCAGCGGTGCCAGATCCTTGGCGTCGCGGCGCTCGATCTGGCGGCCAATGGCGCGCAAGGGCCGCAGGCCCTGGCGCAGGATCAGCCAGGCCGGCAGCAGCAGCAGCGGCAGGCTCATCAGCAGCGGGCGGGTGTAGTGCACCATGCCGGCATTGCTGAAATGCCAGGTGCCCGGCCGCTCCTGCCAGCGCCGGATCACCACGCGATCATCATCGCTGCGCACCTGGACATAGCTCCAGCCACGGTCGGGCGGCAGCGTGGGCGGCGGGGTCAGCTCGGCCGGCTGCACGCTGCGCAGCGGCGGGCTGCAGGCATAGACCTGGCGGCCATCGACCCACATCTGCAGATGGATCCATGGCGCGCTATAGCCCAGCGTCCACCAGTATTGGTGGCGCAGCTGCTCCTGGGTTTCTATGGCCTGGGCCAGTTGCTGGGGCCGGTCGCGCAGCGACTCGGCCAGCAGCAGCAGGCCGCGGGCGCGGCTGTCGTTCTCGGCCTTGGAGTAGCGCTGCTGCAGCACCTTGACCTCGTAGACCTCGAAGGCAATCAGCAGGCACCAGGCCAGCAGCAGCACCAGCGCAAATCCGGTCAGCATGCGCCCCAGCAGGGTGCGGCGCTTCATGGGCCGCTCTCGACCACGAAGCCGATGCCGCGCACGGTGCGCACATAGCCTTCGCCCAACTTTTTGCGCAGATTGAAGATGTGCACGTCCAGCGCCTGACCCTCGCTGTGCGGCAGCGCGCGGGCCTCCAGCTCGCGCCGGGTCAGCACCCGGTCGGGGTAGCGCATCAGGGTCTGCAGCAGCATGAACTCGGTGCGCGACAGATGCACGGTCTCGCCGGCGCGGGTCAGCATCATGCGGCCTTCGTCGAGCACCAAGTCCTTGCAGGCCCAGCGGCTGCCGGCGTCGCCGTCGCTCCAGCGCCCGGCGCGGCGCGCCACCGCGCGCAGCCGGGCCAGCAGCTCGGGGATCACAAAGGGCTTGATCACATAGTCGTCGGCGCCCATGTCCAGGCCGTTGAGCCGGTCCTCGACGCCATCGCGCGCGGTGATCACCAGGATGGGCACCTGCTTGCCCTGCGCGCGCAGCCGCCGCAGCAGCTCGAGCCCGTCACCGTCGGGCAGGCCCAGGTCCAGCAGCAGTGCGTCGAAGGGCTCGTCCTGCACCCAGTGCCGGGCATCGACGCTGCGCCGAACCCATACCACTTCGTGACCGGATTCCTGCAGCGCGGCCTGCAGGGCGCGCCCCAGCGCCAGATCATCCTCGACCAGACATACCCTCATGCCAACAATGTAGCCGAAGCCTCTTAAGGCGCCATTAAGGCGATGCTCAAGAAGCCTGAAAACTGGCTGGCGATATTGCTACCACTTCAAAACCAATTGCCGTCCGGTACGCATGCCGGCCGCTGCCGGTTTTGCAGTCAGCCTCGCAAGGCCTTGCCGCCTTCGTCCCGCCATCCAACAAGAGAACACAACACCGATGAGACACGCTACGGCCCCCCACAAACTCTCCGCCTACACACCCGCGCTGACGCCGCTGGCCCTGGCCGCCTGCCTGGCCCTGGGCACGGGCGCTGCTGCGGCGCAGCCAGCGCCGCCGGCTGCCAAGCCAACCGCGCTGGATGCGGTGGTCGTGACCGGCATCCGCGCCGCGCTCGAGCAGGCCCTGAACCAGAAGCGCCAGGCCGATGGTCTGGTCGAGGTGGTGACGGCCGAAGATGTGGGCAAGATGCCCGACAAGAACGTCGCCGATTCGATCCAGCGCCTGCCCGGCATCAATATCAGCTCGGCCGCCGGCGGCGAGGGCGGCTTCGACGAGAACGACCGCGTCAGCATCCGCGGCACCACGCCGACGCTGACCCAGACCCTGATCAACGGCCACGCCATCGGCACCGGCGACTGGTTCATCCTGAACCAGTTCGGCTCGGTGGGTCGCAGCGCCAGTTTCTCGCTGCTGCCCTCCGAGCTGGTCGGCAAGGTCACGGTGCACAAGAGTTCGCGCGCCGACCTGATCGAGGGCGGCACCGCCGGCACCGTCAATGTCGAGACCCGCAAGCCGCTGGAGTTCAAGAAGGCGCTGACCGTGTTCGCCTCGGCCCAGGCCGTGCACTCGGACAAGGCCGGCAAGACCGATCCGCAGCTGGCCGCGCTGGTGAACATCAAGAACGCGGCCGGCGATCTGGGCGCGCTGTTCCAGGTCTTCTCGCAGACCCGCCATGTGCGCCGCGACGGCCAGGAGATCCTGGGCTATGCCACCCTGGACGGCAGCGCCTGGGGCCACCAGCATGTGCTGGCCAGCAAGCCCGATCTGAAGGGCGTCAGCTACCCGACCATGATCGGCTCCAGCCTGTTCCAGCAGGAGCGCAAGCGCCAGGGCGGCGCCTTCGAGCTGCAGGGCAAGCTGGGCCGCGACCTGGTCCTGGGCCTGAACGGCTTCTACTCCAAGCTCGACGCGGCCAATTACAACGTCAACTACCTGGCCCGTCCGGACCGCCTGTTCGACGGCCGCGCGCCCGACCCGAACACACCGGGCGACACGGGCGTCAACGGCCTGGCGCCGTCCAAGTACGTGGTCAGCAACGGCCTGCTCAGCAGCGCCAGCTGGGACAAGACGGCGCTGGCGGTGGCCGAGGTCGACAGCATCTACCGCCCCGGCTCCAAGGCCGAGAGCTCCTATCTGAACCTGGACGGCAAGTATCAGTTCAGCGATGCGCTGGTCCTGACGGCACAACTGGGCCGCACCCGCGGCGTCGGCGAGACCACCGAGGAGCATGCCTATGCCGCCGACCTGGCCAACTCCGGCCTGGGCTATGGCCTGAACGGCATGAAGCCGGCCCATGTCGAGTTCCCGGGCGCCAATCCGGCCGACTTCAAGCAGACCGGTTTCAACTGGCTCTGGGGCCGCCAGAGCAAGTCGCTGGACAGCGAGAGCTATGGCCAGATCGATGCCGACTGGACGCTGGACCGCGGCGTGCTGGAGTCGGTCAAGTTCGGCGCCCGCTTTGCCTCGCATGAGCGCGATGTCAAAGTGCCCATCCAGGCGCGCCCCTCGCTGACGGGCGTCAAAGGGGCGCCGAACTGGTCGGGCGGCAAATACCCCGGCGATTTCGGCGGCGGCCTGGGCGGGCCGGTGCTGAAGGACTTGTGGCTGCTGGACCCTGCGGCCATCCGCGACTGGTCGCTGGCCAACCGCTATGCCGACCCGGTGGTGCGCCACGAATGGCCGGCCGAGTTCGAGCTCAAGGAAGACACCCGGGCCGGCTATCTGATGGCCCAGCTCTCGGGCAGCGGCTGGCGCGGCAATGTGGGCCTGCGCGTCGTCAAGACCACGCAGGAGACGCTGATCAATGTGGCCGGCGGCGCCAAGCCCATCGTGGGCTCGGCCTGGGGCAAGTACAGCCAGGTCCGCAGCGAGCGCAGCTACACCGACTACCTGCCCAGCGCCAGCCTGCGCTACGAGCTGGACCGCAATCTGCTGCTGCGCGCCTCGGCCTCGCGCACGATGACGCGGCCCGACTTCAGTGCCCTGGGCGGCTCGGTCGGTCTGAACGACGACACGCTGACGGCCTCGGGCGGCAATCCGCAGCTCAACCCGGTGCGCTCCAACAACTTCGATCTGTCGGCCGAGTGGTATTTCGCGCCGCGCTCGCTGCTGTCGGCCGGCGTCTTCTATATGGACATGGGCTCCTACGTCAGCTATGGCAGCTACAAGGCCGACTTCTTCAACGACAAGCAGGGTGTGGTGCGCAGCTACACGGTGACCGCGCCCATCAATGTGTCGGCCAAGAACAAGGGCCTGGAGCTGGCCGTGCAGGCGCCGCTGTTCGGCAACTTCGGCGGCAATGCCAACTACACCTATGCCGACGGCGAGGACAGCGCCGGCCAGGACCTGGTCGGCGCCTCCAAGCACAGCTACAACCTGGGCGCCTACTACGAAGACGCGAAATGGAATGCGCGGCTGAACTACACCTACCGCAGCTCATTCCTGGCCGGCATCGACCGCAGCTTCGCCCAGCATATGGACGCCAGCGGCACCCTGTCCGCCTCGCTGAGCTACAAGTTCAGCGATCAGCTGAGCTTCACGTTCGACGCGCTCAATCTGAACAACCCGACGCTGAAGTACTACGGCAACAACAAGAGCCAGCTGCGTTCGCTGTACAACAGCGGCCGGCAGTTCTACTTCGGCGTGCGGGCGCAGTTCTAAGCAGGGCTCAGGCGCGGTGGCGACGCCGCGCCAGCCCTCAGCGCATCGGTATCGGCGTGGCCCGGTCCACCGGCACGGCGGTGACGCTGTTCTGCGGCGAGCCCTCGATGACCCGGTCCGAGTAGGTCAGATAGACCAGGGTGTTGCGCTTGGCGTCGACCATGCGGACGATGCGCAGCTTCTTGAACACCAGCGAGATGCGCTCATTGAACACCTCCTCCTGCTGCGCCAGCGGCTTGGCAATGCTGATAGGCCCGACCTGGCGGCAGGCGATCGAGGCCTCGGCCTTGTCCTCGGCCAGGCCCAGTGCGCCCTTGATGCCGCCGGTCTTGGCGCGCGAGACATAGCAGGCAACACCTGACACCTTGGGGTCGTCATAGGCATCGACGACGATCTTGTGATCCGGCCCGAGGAACTTGAACACCGTGTCCACCTCGCCCACCGGCTCGGCCTGCACGCAGGCGGCCAGCGCCGCCAGTCCCAGCAGGGACAGCCATACTTTTTTCATCTCGGAAGCTCCTTGTTGTCAAGACGTTCTTCAGTGGGCAAGACCTGGCCCCTTGAGTTCGATCTGGTTGCCGTCCGGGTCGGCCAGATAGAGCGAGGGGCCGTCGCCCTCGGCGCCGAAGTTGATCTGGGCCGCGGCGCTGCGCGGCAAACCGTGGGCGAGCAGGTGCTCGATGATGGCCGTCTCGTCGAAGGGCTCGATGCGCAGGCAGACATGGTCCATATTGCGGCCTTGCTCGCCGGCGGCGGTGCCGCCCTTGCGACCGAGCGGGCCGTCGACCGAGATCAGGTCGATCAGCGAGCTGCCGGCACGCAGATGCACCAGGCCCAGATCGTCCCGCCGCCTGAGCACCTCGCAGGCCAGCAGCTCGGCATAGAAGCGGATCGAGCGTTCCAGATCCTGGACACGCAGCACGATATGGTCGATGCGTTGCACTAAAAACGGCGGCACGGGGGCTCCCTTGATGGTGGGCGATGGCGCCATTGTGGACGAGGCCCGCCCCCGGCTAAGGGACCGATCGCACGGCACTCGCTTACAAACCGTCACGGTCTGCGCCTACAAGGAACCCGGGCTGCCGCGCTAAATTCGGCAGGCGGCCATCTGCCGCACCGGGTCGACGCGCCCTGGCAGCGTCCCGCAAGGAGCTTGGTCATGGCCGTCAGCTTTTCTGGCAAGTGGATGATGGTGCGGGCCTTGCTGCCCGGTCTGTTGTGGCTGGCGACCGGTGCCGCGCAGGCGCTGGGCGGCCAGGTCGTGGTCGCCAGCGGGCTGAATCAGCCCCTGCTGCTGAGCGCGCCCGGCGGCGATGCGCGTCTGTTCGTCGTCGAGAAGGGCGGGCTGATCCGCACGATCTCGGGCGGCGTGCTGCAGGCCACGCCCTTTCTCGACCTGTCGAGCCAGGTGGCGACCGGCGGTGAGCGCGGCTTGCTGGGGCTGGCCTTCGATCCCGGTTTTGCCGACAACGGTCGCTTCTATGTGAACTATGTGGACAAGACCACGCTCAACACCGTGGTGGCGCGCTACCAGGTGGCCGGAGGCGTCGTCGACGCGGGCCTGACCCAGCCCATTCTGAGCATCGCCCAGCCCGGCTTTGACAACCACAAGGGCGGCTGGATGGGTTTTCGCCCCGGCGATGAGAAGAACCTCTATATCGCCACCGGTGACGGCGGCAGCGGCAACGACCCCGGCAACAACGCGCAGAATCCGCAAAGCCTGCTCGGCAAGATGCTGCGCATCGATGTCAGCGGCAATACGGCCGGTTATGCGATCTCGGGCGACAACCCCTTCGCCGGCCGCAGCGATGTGGCCCCCGAGATCTGGGCCCTGGGCCTGCGCAACCCGTTTCGCAACAGCTTTGATCGCCAGACCGGCGACTTCTGGATCGCCGATGTGGGCCAGGGCCAGCGCGAGGAGATCAACTTCGAGGCCAGCGGCGATGCCGGCGGCCACAACTATGGCTGGCGTCTGCGCGAGGGCACGATCGCGACCCCCGGTGTCGGCGGCAACGCGCCCGGGCTGACCGAGCCGGTGTTCGACTACGGGCATCTGGGCAGCCCCGGCGGCCTGGGCAACTCGATCACCGGCGGCTATGTCTACCGCGGCCCCAGCATTGCCGATGCCGACGGCCGCTACTTCTTCGGCGACTTCATCAGCAACCGCATCTTCTCCTTTGCGATCGGTGCGGGCGGGGCGCCCAGCGATCTGCGCGACGACACCGAGGCCTTCATCGGCGGCAGCGGCCTGAGCGGGCTGGCCTCCTTCGGCGAGGACGGCAACGGCGGGCTCTATGCAGTGGGCATCAACGGCGTGGTGGTGCGTCTGGTGCCCGAACCGGCGTCCTATGCGATGCTGCTGCTGGGCCTGGCCGGCCTGGTCTGGCTGCGCCGGCGCGGCGGGCCTGTATGAATTTGCAAATGGGTTCCTGTCCTACAGCCGCGCCCAGGGGCGAGCGCGATACTGGCCGCCATCGAATGGAGTTTTGTGATGGAGTTTGACGAGAGCTTGATGGAGCGATATCGACGGCTGCAGCAAGACCTGGCACGCGCCTACCGCGAGCTGCCATGGCAGAGCAGCCAGATCGACCGCATCGCCGACGAACTGCAGGCCACCGAGCAGGCCCTGGCGCAGCAGGTCTGCGCCCCCTTGCCGCCCCCCGATACCCATAAATTCAACGCCTGGAGCCATTGCCCATGAAGCCCATCCTTCGTCCCTCGTTCCGCCGCCCCGCTTTGATGGCGGCCACGCTGTCTATCGCCTTGCTGGCCGCCGGCTGCGCCTCGATGAGCGAGCGTGAGCAGGGCACGGCCAAGGGCGCTGCGGTCGGCGCCGTGGCCGGCGCCATCCTGGGCTCGGCCACCGGCGGCAAGGCCGGGCAGAGCGCGGTGATCGGCGGCGCCATCGGTGCGGTGGCCGGCAACCTCTGGTCCAAGCATCTGGAAGACAAGCGCAAGGCCCTGGCCACGGCCAGTGCCGGCACCGGCATCGAGGTCGACCGCACGGCCGACAACCAGCTCAAGCTGAACGTGCCCAGCGACTTCTCCTTCGATGTCGGTCGCGCCGACATCAAGCCGCAGATGCGCCCGGTGCTCGACGAGATCGGCCGCAACCTCGACCCCAAGGTGCGGGTGACCGTGGTCGGCCATACCGACAGCACCGGCAGCGACGCGATCAACGAGCCCCTGGCCATGGACCGTGCCGAATCGGTGCGCGACTACCTCGCCAACCGTGGCGTCAGCCGCAGCCGCATGGCGGTCGAAGGCCGGGGCGCGCGCGAGCCGGTCGCCAGCAATGCCAACGACGCCGGTCGCGCGCAGAACCGCCGCGTCGAGATCTTCCTGGCCGAGCCGGCGAGCTGAGGGGCGACGGGCCTCAGTGCTGGGGCTCGGCTGTCGAGAGCCACCAGCCCGGCCCGGCGCACCAGACGCTGGCGTCGGGGCTGCTGTCGCGATGCAGCGAGCGCACCGCGCCCAGCGACTGCCGCTCCAGCGCCGCTGCCAGCGACTGCGAGGCGGCCAGGTCGCGCGCGCCGATGCAGGGAATGAAGGCGACGCGCATCAGGGCCGTGGCCGCATAGCTGCGCTCGCCCAGCCGGGTGATGCGCAGCATGCAACCCATGCCCGTATCGGGCGTCAGCGGGAAGATCAAGCGCCCACCGATCTTGAGCGCGTCCAGCCAGGCGGCGGGCGGATGGGTGGCGCCGGCATTCACATAGATCACATCACAGGCCGGCAGCGGCCCGGCGCTGGCCGAGGCCGCCATGACCTCGACCCGCTCGCCCGCCCAGGCGAGGTTCTGCCGCGCCCGCGCGGCCAGATCGGCTTCGATCTCATAGGCCAGCACTCGACCGTCCGGGCCGACCAGATGCGCCAGCACGGCCGTGTAATAGCCGCTGCCGGCGCCGATATGGACCACGGTCTCGCCGGCCGCCGGTGCCACCGCCGCCAGGCAGCGGGCATGCAGCGTCGGCTGGCCGTTGTTGATGCCGCGCTCCGGGGCCAGGCCAATCAGCACATCCTGGTAGAGCAGGCCCGGATCATCGGAGATCGTCGGCAGATAGCCGGAGCCGATGAACACCGGCCACGGCCCCGGCCCGACATAGTCCTCCCTGGGCACCGCCTCGAAGGCCGCGACCAGGCGCTCATCGCTGGCGCCGGCGCTCGCGACGATGAAGCGGGCGTAGAAGCGGCGATGGGCGGTCAGCGTGCTCATGGCGCAAGGGCTCCGGTCGGCGGTGGCGGCGATGGTAGCTCGGTCCTGTGACCGAGTTCGCTCCCCAGCCAGGCGACGAAATCATGGGAAAGACCAGACTCTTCGGTCTTGTGATCTCGCGCGATGCTGGCGTGCCAGGCGCCTGTCTCGAGCGCAGTGCCAGGAAACGGCGCCAGCAGACGTCCGTCGGCCAGATGGCGGGCGACCAAGGGCAGGCGACCGATGGCGACGCCGGCACCGTTCAGCGCGGCCTGGACGACGTGCTCGTAGTGGTTGAAGCCGAGCGTTGCGCGTGGCCTCAGCGGGCCGAGGCCGTTCGCGGCAAGCCATCTGAACCAGTCGATCTTGCTGCGTCCGTCGACCAAGGTTTCATAGCGCAGCAGGCAGTGGTTCTTCAGGTCGCCGGGATAGAGCAGGGGCGCCGCTGCGGGCCCGCTCAGCAAGCTCGGGGCGCACACGGGCAGCACCGCGTCCGTGGCCAGTCGTACGGCGTTGACCGGCGCGGCACCCGGGCGATAGTGACGGATCAGCACATGCGGGTGCTGCTGCTCCAGCTCCGAAGGCTCATCCGAGGCCACGATGTGAAAGCTGCAGCGCGGGTGTCGGGCCGTAAACCGATGCAGGGCCGGTGCCAGGACCAGGGCCGCGAACGGCGCGGCAACGCCGATTCTTAAGGTCTCGGCGTCGGCCTGATCCGCCAGCTGCGCCAGTGCCTCGTCCACCAGCCCATGGGCTTGGCTGACCGTCGTCAGCAGCCGCTGACCTGCCTCGGTCAAGCGCAGGCCCCGGTTGACTCGCAGAAACAGCGGCATGCCGCATTGCGTCTCGAGCAGCTGAATCTGCCGGCTCACGGCCGACTGGGTCAGGCAGAGTTCCTGGCCTGCGCGGGTAAAACTCAGATGACGGGCTGCCGCCTCGAAGCTGCGCAAGAGATCCAGCGAGACGCGTGGGGGTCTTTTCATACACATGCGCGCCCGTCATGTGGATCATTCAGAACCACCGTTTGTGGCCGCAGCGCGGTCCTCGCAGACTGGGCTCCAAGGCTGCGACAAGACGTGGCAAGGGAGGCGGAAGTGCAGTTGACGGGCATGGGGCACATTCTTGTGCATTTGCGGCGGCGCGAGTTGCTTTGTGTGCTGGTCGAGCGCGAGTTGATCCTGCGCTGCGTCGACGGCGCGCTGTGGGTCACCCAGCACAATGAAGGCCTCGACCTGCTGGTAGAGGCCGGACAAGGGCTGATCTTGCGCAGATCGGGCCTCGCGGTCGTGCAAGCACTCCAGACCGGATGCGCGGGGCTGTGGGCGCCCCATCCCCGCCTCAGTCCAGCGGATGACTGTCGACCTCGCTGAGATGCAACTCGGGCCTGATGTCGGTGTAGTTCGGCAGATCGGCCAGCAGGGCGGCGCCGGCCTGTTGCAGGGCGGCCTGGGCGGCGGCCAGCGTGGCGAAGCAGGCGTTGGAGGTGGCGATGATCTGGCCCGGTGCCGGCGTGTGGGCGGACAGGGTGCTATCGCTCTCCAGCCGCTGCAAGCCCAGCGGCCGCAGCAGTGCGCGGGTGAGTCGCATATGTTCGGCCCGGTAGTAGGCGTGATCGAAACGCGCGCCCTCGAACCATCGGTAGTTGCCGCTGATCTTGACCATCGGTGCAGTCCTCGCTGTTGTGTCATGGCCGGCTTGTCGAGACCGGCCGGCGCCGAGGCTAGCAGCCGTTGCTGCGAGCGCCTGGCGCCCAGGTGACAGCGCAGGCCAGCGAAACCGGACTCAGGCCGGGTGCTGGCGCAGCTGCAGCACATTGCCCTCCGGGTCGAGGCCATCGCAGACGCGGGCGCCGCGAATCAGCCAGCCCTGCTCATCCGCGACGATGTCGCCACCCAGGCGCTGGGCGGTTTCCCGGGCGGCTTGCAGGCTCGCGACATTGAAGAACAGCTTGATCGGCGTCTCGCTGCGCCGCTCGGGCGGCGTCGTGATCACGATGCCGGCCGCGATGCGGGCCGGAATGGCATGTATCACCAGCTCGAAGCCTGGCCCTCCGAGCAGCACATGGTCGGCCGCCCCCTGCTGCCGGCTCAGCCCGATCACCTGCTCGTAGAACTGCGCCAGACGCTGCAGGTCTTTGGCGAAGATCACGGCGCCGAAGTGGGCTTGGGGTTCGGGCATGGGCGGGCTCCTGAGCGATGGACGCGGACAGTCACTGATCGTCCGAGTGCAGGCGGCGCAGGCACAGGACGGCAATGCCCAGCACGGCCAGCCCCAGACACAGCAGATGCAGCTCGGCCAGGCTGAGCAGACCCAGCAGGGCGTTGGCATCGCTGAAGGGCGCGAGCGGCCGCATATCGGCATGCATGATGCTGTCGAAAACGATATGAGAGAAAGCGCCCAGCGCGGCGCCGATGGCAACTGCCCGGGGTGTCAGGTCTTGCCAGCGTAGCGGGTTCGGCAGCCAGAACCGCGCGGCGATCCCGCGCAGCGCCAGGAAGAGGGCGAGCGTCGCGCCGACCATCAAGGCGGCGCCGACATAGCTGTGCAGAAAGGCATGGACCGGATGGCGGTGCTGGATCAGATTGACCAGTGACTCGACATCGATCAAGACATTGGCTGCGCAGAAGGCCAGAAAGCTAATGCGGCGCGGCGCGGCGGCATGCAGGGCGGCGCCGAGGCCGAAATGAAAGGGGGTGATGGGCATGTCAGTGCTGGAGCCGGGCGGCAGTGTTCATCGCGGCTTGGTACTCCGCTCCCTGACCATGTACAGCGCCGGCCCGTCCGGCGTTGTGACAATCTCGACCGCGCGAAACCCGGCCTTTTCGTAGCAGCGGATCGCGCGATGATTGCCCGGGTCGGGATCGGTCTGGATCAGGGTCACCGCCGGGTCGCGGAACAGCAGCTCGACCAGGGCCTCGACCATCTGCGTGCCCAGCCCCTGGCCGAGATCCTCGCCGTGTGCAAGGAACTGGTCGATGCCGCGCACGCCGGGGTCGGTCACGAAGTCCCACCATCCGTCGCCGCTGCCCATCGCGAGATAGGACTGGGCGAAACCGATGGCGCGCCCACCCCGCATCGCGATATAGGGCGTGACCTGATCGGCGGCCATCACCGCAGGCGAATAGCCGGCCTGGGTCTCGGCCAGCGTGAACCCCGCGTCACCCCACCATGGGGCCAAATGCGGGGCTTGCAGCCAGCGGTGGATCAGCGGGACGTCGTGCTCCGTCATCGGACGAAGCACGACGCCTTGAGGCGCCTCCCCCAACTTACTTGCCCCGCGCCGTGATGATGGCGTCGGCGACGTTCTTCGGCGCCTCGCTGTAGTGCTTGAACTCCATCGTGTAGGTGGCACGGCCCTGGGTGGCGGAACGCAGGGTGGTCGAGTAGCCGAACATCTCGGACAGCGGCACCTCGGCCTTGATGAGCTTGCCGCCGCCGACCATATCGTCCATGCCCTGCACCATGCCGCGACGGCTGGACAGATCGCCCATCACCGTGCCGGCATAGTCCTCGGGCGTCTCAACCTCGACCGCCATCATCGGCTCCAGTATCACCGGGCTGGCCTTGCGGCAGGCCTCCTTGAAGCCCATGCTGGCGGCCATCTTGAAGGCGTTCTCGTTCGAGTCGACCTCGTGGTAGGAGCCGAAGGTCAGCGTGACCTTGACATCCACCACCGGATAGCCGGCCAGCACGCCGTTGGGCAAGGTGTCGCGCACCCCCTTCTCGACCGCCGGGATGAACTCGCGCGGCACGACGCCGCCCTTGATCGCATCGACGAACTCGAAGCCCTTGCCCGGTTCCTGCGGCTCGACGCTCAGCACGACGTGGCCGTACTGGCCCTTGCCGCCCGACTGGCGCACGAACTTGCCCTCGACATCGCTGACCGATTTGCGGATCGTCTCGCGGTAGGCCACTTGCGGTTTTCCGACATTGGCTTCCACGCCGAACTCACGCTTCATGCGGTCGACGATGATTTCCAGGTGCAGCTCGCCCATGCCCGAGATGATGGTCTGGCCCGACTCTTCATCGGTGCGCAGACGGAAGGACGGATCTTCCTTGGCCAGACGGCCCAGGGCGATACCCATCTTTTCCTGGTCGGCCTTGGTCTTGGGCTCGACGGCCTGCGAGATCACCGGCTCCGGGAACACCATCTTCTCCAGCGTGATGATGGCCTCGGGGTCGCACAGCGTCTCGCCGGTGGTCACATCCTTCAGGCCCACGCAGGCGGCGATGTCGCCGGCCAGGATCTCCGAGATTTCCTCGCGCTGGTTGGCGTGCATCTGCAGGATGCGGCCGATGCGTTCCTTCTTGCCGCGCACGGGGTTGTAGACCGAGTCGCCCGACTTCAGCACGCCCGAATAGACGCGCACGAAAGTCAGCTGGCCGACATAGGGGTCGGTCATCAGCTTGAAGGCCAGGGCCGAGAACTTGGCATCGTCGGAGGCATCGCGCGTCGTCGGCTTGTCGTCCTCATCGGTGCCTGGGACCGGCGGCACATCGATGGGCGAGGGCATCAGCTCGATGACGGCATCCAGCATGCGCTGCACGCCCTTGTTCTTGAAGGCCGAGCCGCACAGCATGGGCTGGATCTCGCCGGCGATGGTGCGCTTGCGCAGGCCCAGCTTGATGTCGTCCTCGCTGAGCTCGCCGGCCTCCAGGTATTTGTTCATCAAGGCCTCATCGGCCTCGGCCGCAGACTCCACCATCTTCTCGCGCCAGGTCTTGCAGGTCGCGAGCAGCTCGGCCGGGATCTCCTCATAAGTGAACTTCATGCCCTGCGAGGCCTCGTCCCAGAGGATGGCCTTCATCTTCAGCAGGTCGACGACGCCACGGAAATGGTCCTCGGCGCCGATGGGCACGACGATGGGCACCGGATTGGCCTTCAGCCGGTCCACCATCATCTGGCGCACGCGGAAGAAGTCCGCCCCGACGCGGTCCATCTTGTTGACAAAGGCAAGACGTGGCACCTTGTACTTATTGGCCTGGCGCCAGACGGTCTCGCTCTGCGGCTGCACGCCGCCGACCGAGTCGTAAACCATCACCGCGCCGTCCAGCACCCGCATCGAGCGCTCCACTTCGATCGTGAAGTCGACGTGGCCGGGGGTGTCGATGATGTTGATGCGGTGCTCGGGCAGCGAGAGGTCCATGCCCTTCCAGAAGCAGGTGGTGGCCGCCGAGGTGATCGTGATGCCGCGCTCCTGCTCCTGCTCCATCCAGTCCATCGTGGCCGCGCCATCGTGCACCTCACCGATCTTGTGATTCACACCGGTATAGAACAGGATGCGCTCGGTGGTGGTGGTCTTGCCAGCGTCGATATGGGCGGAGATGCCGATATTGCGATAGCGCTCGATGGGGGTCTTGCGGGACATGATGTCACTCCAGTGAGGGGATGAAGCGGAGCTTGGGTGGGCCAGCATAAGGCCGTGCCCCAAGTTCAGCTACCGTCAGGGCTTCTGACTGCCCTCATCTATGGGGTGATGGGCCGAAGTTCAAGTCTCGCCTGGGCGCTCCTCAGCCATGGCGGCTGCGGCTGTCGGCCGGCGCCTGCTCGCGCTGGTGCAGGCCGTAGTCGCGCAGCACCGCCGCCACCCGCAGCCGGTAGTCGGCAAACACCCCGGCGCGGCCCTCGCTCTGGGCCGCCCGGTGCGCTTCCAGCCGGCGCCAACCCTGCACGGCTTCCTCGTCGCGCCAGAACGACAGCGACAGCAGCTTGCCCGGATCGCTGAGGCTCTGGAAACGCTCGATGCTGATGAAACCGTCCATCTGCTCGAGCACGGGCTTCAGCTCGGCGGCCAGGTCCTGATAGCGCTGCCGACCCTCGGGCCGGGGTTGGACTTCGAAAATGATGGCGATCATGGCGTGGCGGTTTCCTGTGGGTCGTTGAAGGAGGGGATGTGGGCATTGGCCAGGGTCAGGCCTTGCGCGGGTGTCGGCCAGCGCCTGCCGTCCTGGTGTTCCAGCAGCAGCTCCAGCGCGGCGGCGGCCGTCTCCAGGGCCAGGTCTTGCCCAGGGCAGCGGTGGGCGCCGGTGCCAAAGCCCAGATCGTCGGCTTCGGCGCTATTGCCGGCCAGATTCAGCAGCAGGGCGTCGCCCGGCTGCAGCTGTACCGTGCCGATCTCCAGCGCCTGCAGGGCGAAGCGCCGGGTGTTGCGCACGCCACCGCCCTCGCGCAGCAGGGTCGGCAGCCAGGCCCGCATCCGGCCGGGCCGGCGCAGCGCCGGCTCGGCGGCCAGCCGCGCCAGCGCATTGCCCAGCAGGGCGGCGCCGGCCTCATGGCTCTGCCACAGCAGGGCCAGGCGATTGGCCTCGAAATCAGCGCCACCGCCCGGCCATTGCTGCGCCGGCGCCAGCCGGTTCAGGCAGGCCTGCAGCGGGGCCGCCGCAGCAGCGGGGGCGGCCAGGGCCTGCAGCAGGGCCGCGCAG
>NZ_JAQOWX010000052.1:32714-37797 GCF_028462495.1 Paucibacter sp. XJ19-41 | reverse complement strand
TGGCCCGGCCGCTGGCCGATGCGGCCGAGGCCCGGGCCGCGCTGCAGGGCGGCGCGGTCTATGCAGTGCTGGTGATCCCGACAGGCCTGGCCCGCGAACTCAAGAGCGGCCGGGCCGCCAGCGTCACCTTGCTGCACAACGCCCAGTTCGCGACCCACTCGGGCCTGATCCAGAAGGATGTGCGCGGCGCGGTCGGCACGATGTCGGCCGGTATCGAGATCCTGGCGCGCGAAAAGCGCGGCCAGGCGCCGCAGGCCGCGACACAGGGCTTCGAGCCGCTGCGCGCCGGCCTGGGCTCGCAGTACAACCCGGCGCTGAACTACCAGCAGTTCCTGGCCACCGCGCTGATGCCGGCCCTGCTGCATCTGCTGGCCATGGTGGCCGGCGCCTGGACCGTGGGCCGCGAGCTGCGCGACGGCACGAGCCCGGCCTGGCTGGACGCTGCCGGGGCTCAGGTCTGGCCGGCCCTGCTGGCCAAGCTGGCGCCCGCCTGGCTGCTGCTGGGCGCGGTCGATGCGGCCCTGCTGCTGGCGCTGCTGGGCCTCGGCCTGCTGCCCTCGGCGGGTGCTCCGATGCTGCTGGCCCTGCATGCGGCGCTGCTGGCGCTGTATCTGGCGCTGGGCGCGGCGGTGGCCCTGCTGGCGCGCTCGCTGCGCCTGGCCTTGTCGGCGGCCGGCTTCATCACCGCGCCGGCTTTTGCCTTCTCCGGCATCGGTTTTCCGCTGATGGCCATGCCCGAGGGCGCGCGGCTCTGGGCCGAGGCCCTGCCGCTGACCTGGCTGATGCAGGCCCAGGTCGGCCTGCTGCAGCAGGGCTGGGTGGCGCAGCGCGCGCTGCCGCTGCTGGCCGCGCTGACGGCTACTGCGCTGGCCCTGCTGGCGCTGGCCGCCTGGCGGCTGCCGCGCGTGGCCCATGACCCGGCCGCCTGGGGCAAGCGCTGATGAGCGGCTGGCTGCGCGAACTCGTCGGCACCTGGCGCGCGGTACTGCGCGATCCCGGCGTGCTGCTGATGCTCTTGATCGCGCCGCTGATCTATTCCTTCTTCTACCCCTGGCCTTATGCGAGCGAGCAGCTGCAGCGCGTGCCGGTGGCCATCGTCGACCAGGATCACAGCGCGCTGAGCCGCCAGATCCAGCGCTTCGCCCAGGCCAGCCCGCGTCTGGACCTGGCGCTGCTGACGGCCGATGAGGGCCGGGCCCGGGCCGCGCTGGCGGCCGGCGAGATCCAGGGCTATGTGCTGCTGCCGGCCGGGCTCAAGCGCGAGGCCGGCCGCGGCCGGGGTCAGGTCGTGCCGGTGCTGGCCGACGGCGCCTATTTTCTCGCCAACAAGATCGTGCTGCTGGGCTTTGCCGAGGTGCTGGGCACCGTGTCGGCCGGCATCGAGCTGCGCCAGCTGCAGGCCCAGGGCCAGTCACCGCTGCAGGCCACCGCCAGCCGCAGCCCGCTGAATGTAGAGCTGGCCGCGCTCTACAACCCGCATGAGGGCTATGGCAGCGCCGTGGTGCCGGCGGTGGCGGTGCTGATCGTGCAGCAGCTGCTGCTGATCGGCGTCGCGATGTGGGTGGGCCAGCGCTTCGAGGACCGCGCGCGGCCCGCCGAGGGCCTCGCCGTCTGGAGTGCGCGCACCGCGGCCTTCGCCAGCTTCGGACTGCTCAGCGCGGCCTGGTTCTTCATGCTGATCTTCCCCTTCTTCGGCTATGCCCACGGCGGCAACCCGGCCGGCGCGGCCTTGGCAGCGCTGCCTTTTTGCTGGGCCATCGCGGCGGCCGGCGTGGCGCTGGGCGCGCTGCTGGCCGAGCGCGAGCGGGCGATGCAGCTGCTGCTCTGCACTTCGCTGCCGATCGTCTTTCTGGCCGGCTTCTCCTGGCCGCGCGAGGCCTTGCCGGCGCCGCTGTGGTGGCTGGGCGAGCTCCTGATCCCGGCGGTGCCGGGCATCCAGGGCTTTGTACGGCTCAACCAGATGGGCGCGCCGCTGCCCGCCGTGGGTCCGCAGCTGCTGGCGCTTTGCGGTCAGGCGCTGGGTTACAGCCTGCTGGCGGTCTGGGCAGTGCGGCGCCGACCCAGAGCGATCAGTCCTGCGGCGGTGCCTGGCCTTCCAGGATGACAAAGGCGTCGTCGGCCGGCCGGTAGTCGAGCAGCCGGCGCGTCTGGTCTATGGCCAGGCGTTTGTAGCGGGTGTCGGACACGCCGTGCACCACATTGAAACCACTCAGCTCGGCCTCGATACAGCGTTGCAGCAGCTGCACCACGTCGCGCTCGCTGATGAAGGCGGCCACATCGCGCGGGCTGTGGCGCTGGCCCGGCGCAAACTCGGCGACATTGGCGATGCGCACCGCCACCGTCGTCATCATGCCGTCCTGCGCGAACAGCGCGGCCAGCGCCTCTCCGAAGGCCTTGCTGGCGCCGTAGAGGTTCTTGGGGCGCGGCGCCNCATCATGCCGTCCTGCGCGAACAGCGCGGCCAGCGCCTCTCCGAAGGCCTTGCTGGCGCCGTAGAGGTTCTTGGGGCGCGGCGCCATCTGCTCCTGCACTTGCACATCGAGCGCATAGCCCTCGACAGCCTGGGCGCTGCTGGCAAAGACAAAGCGCCGGCAGCCCTGGGCCCGGGCGGCGGTGAACAGGTTGTAGCTGCCGACGATATTGACCGGCAACAACGAGCCCATGAAGTCGGCCTCCGGCGAGGGGTCGGCAGCCAGATGGATCACGGTGTCAATGCCGGCACAGGCGCGCATGCAGGCCTTTGCATCGCTGATGTCCAGCGCCAGCACCTCGGCGCCGGACTCGGCCAGGCCGGCGGTGGCGATATCGGCCAGGCGCAGGGCCGAGCGGTCCGGCTGCGCCCGCCAGAAGGCGCGGCCTATGCGGCCGGCGGCACCGGTGATCAGGATCTTGTTCTGGCGGTTCGGTGTGCTCATGATGGGGCGGCCCTGGTTTGCTCGGAGCGCAGTGTGCCAGCCGCATTGGCGCGCGCGCGGGCACAGGTCACAATGGCTCATGCTCCGCCCCACCCGCATCGCCATCCTCAGCTTCGACGGTTTCAACGAGCTCGACAGCTTCATCGCGCTGGGTCTGCTGAACCGGTTGCGGCCGCAGGGCTTCAGCGCCGAGCTGTGCGGGCCGGGCAGCCATGTGACGTCGATGAACGGCGTCACGGTGCAGCTGCAGCGGCCGTTGGAGTGGGCCAACGAGGCCGAGGTCGTGCTGTTCGGCTCGGGCCTCTACACCCGCGCGATCGCCGAGAACAGCGCGCTGCTGGACCGGCTGCAGCTGGACCCGGTGCGCCAGCTGATCGGCGCGCAATGCTCGGGCACCCTGTTGATGGCCCGCCTGGGTCTGCTGGGCGACTGCCCCGCCTGCACCGATCTGACGACCAAGCCCTGGGTCGTCGAGGCCGGCGCCGTGGTGCTGGACGAACCCTTCCACGCCCGTGGCCCCATCGCCACCGCCGGCGGCTGCCTGGCCTCGCAGTACCTGGCCACCTGGGTGATGCTGAAGAAAGCCGGCGAGGCCGCCACCCGCGAGGCGCTGCACTATGGGGCGCCGGTGGGGGAGAAAGAGGCCTATGTCGAGCGGCTGCTGGCCAGGGTTAGGTCAGGCGACGCGAGTGTCTGAGGGTGCCCAGGCCGCCGGGTGAATCAATCCGTCCCGTAGCCGGCCTGACGCAGCTGCGCCTCGATGAAATCGAAGAAGGGCTTGGCGCGTGAGGCGAGGCCGTGGCGCTGGGTGCTCAGCGCATGCACGGTCAGCGGGGCGGGCAGGAAGGGCTCCAGCAGGGACAGCAGGGCGCCGCTGGCCAGCAGATCGTCCACCACGAAGCGCGGCGTCAGCGCCACCCCGAGACCGGCCGTGAGCGCCTCGCGCAGCAGCAGGCTGTTGTCCACCCGCAGCTGCCCGCCCACCGCCACTTGCACCGGCCGCCCCGCGACCACAAAGGGCCAGCTGCCGCTGCCGCCGTCGGCCAGCGCATAGACCAGGGCGTTGTGGGCCACCAGATCGGTGGGCCGCTCCAGCACGGCGGCCTGGCGCAGATAGCGGGGCGCGGCCACCAGCACCCGCTCCACCCGACCGAGCGCGCGCGCCCGCAGGCTCGAGTCGGCCAGCCTGCTGCTGCCTATACGCAGCGCGCCATCGAAACGCTCGGCCAGCAGGTCGACATAGCGGTCGCTGAGCGACAGATCCAGGCGCAGCTGCGGGTGGCGCAGCAGGAACTCGGGTAGACGTGCGGCGACAAAACGCAGCGCAAATGAGGTGGGCAAGGCGATGCGCAGCCGGCCGCTCGGCGAATTGCCGAGCGCGCTGACGCGGGCCAGCGCCGCATCGGCCGCGTCCAGCAGCTCGGCACAGTCCGGCAGAAAGGCCTCACCTGCCGCCGTCAGCGCCACCTGGCGCGTGCTGCGCAACAGCAGCTGCACGCCCAGGCTAGCTTCCAGCGCGGCCACCAGCTTGGTGACCGCGCTGCCGGTAACGCCCAGTTGCACGGCGGCGCGCGCAAAACCGCCGAGCTCGGCGACGGCCCGAAAGGCACGCAGGGATTGCAGGCTGGCACTCATCGCATTGATTCCAATATGGAATTTGTGAATCGACGAATTACACCATCTACTGCCTGTCCGTCAGTTCTAGAGTGGCGCCATGAACCGCTATGACATCCGTCGCGCCGCCGAGCGCGGCCGCATCCGCAACGACTGGCTCGATGCCTTCTGCAGCTTCAACTTCGGCAGCTACCGGGCGCCCGGCCGGGAGGGCTTCGGCGCGCTGTGCGCGCTGAACGAAGACTTCATCCTGCCGGCCAGCGGCTTCGGCCCCCACCCGCACCGGGACCTGGAGATTCTGCTGATGCCGCTGCAATCCTCGGTGCGCCACGAGGATTCGCTGGGCAATGTGCTCGATGTCCGGCCCGACGAGCTGCTGGTGATGCATGCCGGGCGCGGCATCACCCACAGCCAGATGAATGCCTCCGCGACGCTGCAGGACCATCATCTGCAGCTCTGGTTCCAGCCGCGTCGGCGTGGCGCCGAGCCGGGCATCGCGCTGCGCGCCTATCCGGCGGCCGGCCGCGCGGGGGCCTGGCAGCTCTGGGCCAGCGG
>NZ_JAQOWX010000052.1:0-32542 GCF_028462495.1 Paucibacter sp. XJ19-41 | reverse complement strand
CCCGCCTCGGGGCCGACGGCGCCGTCCTCGCCAGCCCGCTGCCGGCCGGGCGGCGGGTCTATCTGCACCTGGTGACCGGCGCGGCGAGCCTGGCGCTCGAAGGCCAGGACCATGCCGAACAACTACGGGCCGGCGATGCCCTGGCCTGGCCGCGCAGCGCCGGCTTCAGCCTGCGGGCCAGCGGTGGCGAAGCCGCCGAACTTCTGTTGATCGATCTGCAACCCTGAGGCCCCAACGCCCATGACCACATCCCGCAAAAGCTACCGCCCCGTACCGCTGCTGGGCTTCACTCTGCTGGCCATCGCCGCCGGCTACTGGAGCCCGGCCTCGGTGTTCGCCCAGGCCCAGCCCTATCTGGCCCTGGCGGACCGGCTCGACCGGCCATCGGACGGCTATTGCATCGACATCGCCGGCTCGGGCCATTGGATCGATGTGTCGGTGCCGTTGAGCGCGCACAACTGCAAGGGGCCGGGCATCTATCCCGACCAGGCGGTGCGCTACGAGCCCGTCAGCGGCCAGGTCCAGTTCTACCAGCTCAATGTCTGCTTGACGGCGCTGGGCCGCGCCGGCCGCACCCTGCCCCAGATGCCGCTGCTGGCCCAGCCCTGCACCACGCAAGGCACCCCCATGCCGACGGCCTTTGCCAGCGCCACGCTGCAGGCCTTCGACTTCCGGCCCGATGGCCGGCTGGAACTGCGCGGCACTGGCCTGTGCGTGGTGGCCGGCAAGCACTCGGACACCACCTTCAGCCTGGCCGACAAATGGCGAGCGCTACAGATGGACAGTTGCGCCGCAGCGCCGACGCCGCTGTCGGTGTGGGTGAAGCCGCCCAGGCCGGCGAGCTGAGGGCTGTGCCTGGGGGATTGGTCAGTTCAGCCCTATAGCTCGATACCGCTCAAGCGGCAGCCGTGCTCAGCCGGCGCAGTGGATGACCTGGCGGCGCAACGTGGCTTACCGCTCGTTGGAAAGCGGCGGATCGCGTGATCTCGGTCGGCACGCGAATTGATTGGCCTCCATCGAGCGTGACCAAGTCTATGCACTGAAGGCCGAAGTACGAAGTACGGCGGACCACTAATTTGTCTTGCCAGCCCAACTTGGTCCGATCGCCGCTCGGACGCATCGCACCTTCAATTCCCTCCGCCGAGATCGTGACCCAAGTGAACACCCTGGCAACGATATACAGCAGCAGCGCTGTGCCGATGCACGCGAGCAGATCAAAGGCGCCAACCGCGCCTTCTTTCAGGACGCCCGGCAGCAAGAACAAGGCGCCAAGCGATGCAAGCCTCAAGCGGTATCTAAGCAATGTTCGGTGAACAGCATGGGCAGGGAGGCTGAAGGACACTTGCATGGACCTGCTTCTAGGATTCAAACGAGACAGCTTAGCGCCGTCGGGCGGCCAGCCACGGTCTGGCCTGTGCCGAGAGCGGACCGGAACCATGCTCAGCTGGCAGGCTGAGCAAAGTCTCCAAGCGATGGCCTGCGCATGCAAGCGCGATAATCCGCCGCTTGCCCTCCTGAAGCACCCGCCCATGTCCGCCGACCAGCAGCCCAATCCCGTCAAGACGCGCATCGAAACCGAAGTGCGCCGCCGCCGCACCTTCGCCATCATTTCCCACCCCGACGCCGGCAAAACCACGCTGACGGAGAAGCTGCTGCTGTTCTCGGGCGCGATCCAGATTGCCGGTTCGGTGAAGGCACGCAAGGCCTCCCGCCATGCGACCTCGGACTGGATGGAGATCGAGAAACAACGCGGCATCTCGGTGGCTTCGTCGGTGATGCAGATGGAGTACCGCGACTGCGTGATCAATCTGCTGGACACCCCGGGCCACCAGGACTTCTCGGAAGACACCTACCGCGTGCTGACTGCGGTCGATGCGGCGCTGATGGTGATCGATGCGGCCAACGGCGTGGAGCCGCAGACCCGCCGTCTGCTGCAGGTCTGCCGGGCCCGCAACACACCCATCCTGACCTTCGTCAACAAGATGGACCGCGAGGTGCAGGACCCGCTGGCGCTGATGGACGAGATCGAGCGCGAGCTGGGCATGACGGTCGTGCCCTTCACCTGGCCGGTGGGCATGGGCAAGGCCTTCCACGGCGTGATGGACCTGCGCAAGCAGCAGATGCGGGTGTTCGCGCCGGGCGAGGACAGGGCCGCCGGCGAGGAGGAGGTGCTGGCGGGGCTGGACAATCCCGAGTACGCGGGCCGCTTCGGCATGCAGTACGAGCAGGCCCAGGGCGCGATCGAGCTGGTGCGCGAGGCGGCGCCGGCCTTGGACCTGGACGACTTCCGGGCCGGCCGGCAGACGCCGATGTTCTTCGGCTCGGCCGTCAACAACGTCGGCGTGCAGGAGATTCTGGACTCGCTGGTTGAGGTGGCGCCGGCGCCCGGCGAGCGGGCCGCGCTGCCGCGCGGGGTCAAGCCGGAAGAAACGAAGTTCAGCGGCGTGGTGTTCAAGATCCAGGCGAATATGGACCCGGCCCACCGCGACCGCATCGCCTTCCTGCGCGTGGCCTCGGGCCATTTCGAGCGCGGCATGCGGCTCAAGGTGGTGCGCTCCGGCAAGGAGCTGCGGCCGAATACGGTGGTGAGTTTTCTGAGCCAGCGCCGCGAGCTGCTGGACGAGGCCTTCGGCGGTGACATCATCGGCATCCCCAACCACGGCGTGCTGCAGCTGGGTGACACCATCACCGAGGGCGAGGCCCTGCAGTTCACCGGCCTGCCCTTCTTCGCGCCGGAAATGTTCCGCAGCGTCGAAGTGGCCGACCCGCTGAAGACCAAGCAGCTCAAAGCCGGCCTGACCCAGCTGGGCGAGGAAGGTGCGATCCAGGTGTTCCGCCCCATCGTCGGCAGCGTGCTGCTCTTGGGCGCGGTCGGCCAGCTGCAGTTCGAGGTGGTCGCGCACCGGCTGGAGCATGAATACGGCGTCAAGGCCCGCATCACCGGCAGCCGCTTCCAGGTGGCGCGCTGGGTGACCTGCGACGATGAAAAGGAGCTGAAGCGCTTCATCGACGCCAACGATCACCGCATGGCCTATGACGCGGTGGACGCGCCGACCGTGCTGGTCGAGTACGCGCCCGAGCTGCGCGCGATCGAGGCCAACTGGCCCAAGATCAAGTTCCACGCGCTGCGCGAGCATGCGGGGCTGGTGTTCCAGAAACGCATGGACGGTTGAGCGGCTCGCCGTACCTGTTCGCCACGCGCCGCGTCCTGCGGGCAAGCACCAAGGTGTGACGCAGCGGCACACCCGCTACCATCCCCTCCTACAAAACACAGGGAGGGAAACCGATGGCCTACGACGGCATGGACCGCTTGCGCCCGCTGGCGCTGATTTGCCTGAGCTTGACCGCCTGCGGTGGTGGTGGAGGTGGCGACAACACGCCGCCTCCAAGCGCCGAGGCCAGCGCCGACCGCTACGACCTTGGCTGGAACGCCTCCGCCACCACGCTGAGGGTGCTGGACAACGACAAGACCAGCGGCGGCGAAGCGGTGCTGAGCATCGTCGATGTGCCGAAGAATGGCATGGCGACAGTGACGGCCGGAACCGTCAGCTATACGCCCAAGTCAGGCTTCTACGGTGAGGACAGTTTCAGCTATGCCGTGGCCGTAGGCAATAGCCGCGCCACCGGCCAGGTCACCCTGAACGTGACGGCCGCGCTCACGCTGCAGGGTCTGGTTCACGACGGCCCGATCGCGAATGCCAAGGTCAGTGCACAGATCGGCAACCAGGTCTTCGAGACGACGACCGATGCGCAGGGACGATATTCGCTACCGATCCAGCTGAGACGCCCCAGTGACTTCGTCAGCCTGAGCGCAAAAGGTATCGGGTCGCAAGCGCATATCGAGCTGACCAGTCTGATCGGTGAAGCCGCAGTGCTGGCTCGGGCCGCTCAGTCCGCAAGCCTGAGCGATACCGAGCTGCCTTCCCTGCGCATCAATCACCTCAGTTCAGCCATCGCGGGGCTGATAGCCCAAGGCCGCGAGGCGGCGGCACTGCCGCGCAGCCAGACGGAACTCCAGCAAGCCAGCGCCGCGCTGAGTCAACTGGAGCTGCTCAACGCCGCCGCGCTGGTCAAGCTGGTGGTCGATCACCAGGTCGCCCTGCCGGCCGGCAGCAAGACCACCCGTGAACTGCTCAGTTCCGCCACCGCGCTGAGCGAATTCCAGCGAGCCCAGTTGCGCACAAATTGGACCCAGTTCCTGCAGGCTCGGGACGATACGACCGGCGATCCTCTGCTCAGCCGCGTCCCGGCCCTTGGCGACAGTACCGCCGCGCAAGTTTTCTACCTGACCCATGGTGTCGGCGGCGCAATCACCCCCGATGCCCTGCGCCTGGCGCTGCAGCCGGACGGCCGTGCCCAGAGTGATTGGCGCGGCGGCGCCCGCGAGGCCAGCTGGAAGCGGGAGACCGATGCACTGGTGCTGACCTTCGACACTCCGCAGATTGAGGAGGTGCAGGCCGAGGCTCCCATGGGCAGCATGGAGCGCTGGACCACCACCGGCCTGCGCATCGTCGACCTGGGTGCCGGCAATGGCCTGTTCACGCCGGCCGGTCTGCGCCGTGTTGGCGAAAGCCGCAACATCGACCATCCCCAGCTCAGCCGTGATCTGAGCGAGGATCTGCTGATGATGCGCCGCTACGACGCCAAGGCCCTGCCAGGGCTGGGGGCCGGTGCGCTGGAACCAGGCACGCGCTGGATCGGCCCGACCGCAGCAGGCCTGGCACAAGGCCTGCGACAGGACATCCTGCACATCACCGGCACCAGCAGTGCACGCTTCGAGCGAGCGGGCCTGGAGCTGAGCTGGGCTCGAGGCAGCGATGGTGCGCTGGAGCTGAGTTTCCCGGACGGCCAGCTGCGGCATCGCTACCTTCGGCTGGGCCAGGGCCCGCATGGCGAAGAGCGCTGGCTGCTGGAAGAGTGGCTGGACGGCAAGTTCCTGCGCGCCGACGAGTTGATGGCACTGCGGGCACCGGCCACGGCCCCGGCCTTGCCGGCAAGCCTGCTCGGCGTCTGGAGCAGCAATCTGGGTGCCCCCTACCTGGAGCCGGCGCGGTATCACCTGCGGGCTAACGGCAGCGGGGCGGTAGAGAGCGGCATACCCACGCCCGGGCAGCCGGAAATCCCGCTGGATTTCGGCCATACCTGGCGCCTGCTGGCTGACGGGCGGTTCGAGATGGCGCGCGGCTGGGGCCCGCTCGATCAGGTCTGCGATCCCTTCGCTGGCAGCACCGATTGCCGGGTCTTTTCGCGACGCTTTTGGACGCCGGTGGCGGTTCAGGGTACGACGTACTTCATGCTTGAGCAGGGCCCGTCCTCGATCAGCAATACCCGCTTCGTCGCGATGAAGTGGTCGGCGCTGCCCTGAAGGCTGATGTTCCAGCAGCGCATCGACGACGGACTCTGCCCACAATTGCACGGGCCGGCAACTTGCCGGGGCGAGATGCGCACACAGCGCACCTACACTGCGCCGCGTGCATTCTTCCGACAAAATCAGCCCGCCGACGCGGCGCGCCCTGCTGGCTTCGGCCTGGACCCTGGCCTGGCCGAGCGGCGCCATGGCCGGGCAAACACGGCTGCGCGGCTTCACCGAAGCCCTGCCGCCGCTGAACCACGAGGTCGAGGGCCGGCCTGGCGGCTTCAGTGTCGAGCTGCTTCGGCTGATGGCGGCACAGGCCGAGCTGTCGGTGGACATCGAGCTGATGCCCTGGCCGCGCGCGCAGGCGACGTGGGCCCGGACGCCAGCCAGCCTGCTGTTCTCGCTGACCCGCACGCCCGAGCGCGAGGCGCAGTACCAATGGGTCGGGCCGATCAGCCCGCGTCGCGTGATGATTTACCGGCTGGACAGTCGCACCGACGTGTATCTCTCCAGCCTGCAACAGCTGCACGGGCTGCGGCTGGGCGTGGTGCGCGACTCGGCAGCCGGCCGGCAACTGCTGGCCGACGGCCTCAAGCCCGGGCAGCAGCTCGAATGGGCCAGAGACGATGAGAACAATCTGCGCAAGCTGCTGGCCGGCCGTATGGAGCTCGTGCTGATGCTGGACTGGGCGGCCGCCTGGCATCTGCGCCGCCTGCAGCTGCCCTACAGCAGCCTGTGCCCGGTGCTGCCCCACGACACCGACAAGTCCTACTGGTACGGCCTGCCGCCCGATACCGACCCGGCTCTGGTGAAGCGCCTGCAGACGGCGCTGGACCGTATCAAGCGCGATGGCCACTATGCGCAGCTGCGGCAGCGCTACTTCGCCTGAGCGACCGGGAATCGCTAGACTGGCGGGGCCCACCGTCGCCCAAGGCCGCCCATGACCATTCTGCAGACCGAACGACTCCGCCTGGAACCCTTTGCGGACCATCATTTCGAGGGTCTGCACGCGATCGACAGCGACCCCGAGGTGATGCGCTACATCAGCGGCAAGCCCGACACGCGCGAGGACACGGCGGCGGGGATCGCCCGGGTCAAGGCCCGCTGGGCCGAGTGGGGCTATTCCTGGTGGGCCTTCATCGAGAAGGACAGCGGCCAGATCATCGGCTCCGGCTGCATCCAGCACCTGGCACGCGACAAGGCCAATCCGCTGGAGATCGGCTGGCGGCTGCGGCGCGACCGCTGGCACCAGGGCTTGGCCTCGGAGGCGGCTCAGGTCATGGCCGCCTTCGCCTTCGACACGCTGGACACGCCGCAGCTATGCGCCGTCTGCCACCCCGACAACAAGGGCTCGGCGCGCGTGATGCAGCGCCTGGGCATGAGCTATCGTGGCAGCGAGCGCTGGTACGAGATGGACACCTCGGTCTACGAAATCAGCCGCGCGGACTGGCAGATACGGACCGGATCCTAGTCAGGAGGCCCACGATGCAGACCCTCGACGAGATGCTGACGCTGAAGCTACTGACCCCCGACCAGCATGACGAAATCCGCGCCTGGGCGCGCCGGGCCAAGACGCCCGAGAAGATCATGCAGATGCCGCCCCATCTGTGGCGGGCACTGGAGGAGGCCAGCGTGCTGATGGATTTCGACGCGGACCTGGCCACCAGCCAGTAGCCGCCGCGATGCTGCGCCGGCCGGGGCGCAGCCATCATCATCAACCGGACATTGCTGCAGTGCACAATAGGTGCTCCACCAGCCTCGGGAGCCTGCATGCGCCGCGTTGTCTTCAATCAGAAGGGTGGGGTCGGCAAGTCGACCATCACCAGCAATCTGGCCGCCATCGCGGCCGCGCGCGGTCGGCGCACGCTGCTGATCGATCTCGACCCGCAGGGCAATAGCAGCCGCTATCTGCTGGGCGACACGGCCGACAACGCGGCTGCCGGGGCGGCCGAGTTCTTCGAGAGCACGCTGAAGTTCAGCGTGCGCGCGCCCAAGACCGATGACTTCATCGTCGAGACGCCCTGGCCCGGTCTGCAGCTGATGCCCGCCAGCCCGGCGCTGGACGAGCTGCACGGCAAGCTGGAGAGCCGCTACAAGATCTACAAGCTGCGCGACGCGCTGCTCGATCTGGCCGAGGACTACGACGAAATCTGGATAGACACGCCGCCGGCGCTGAACTTCTACACCCGCTCGGCGCTGATCGCGGCCGAGGGCTGCCTGATCCCCTTCGACTGCGACGACTTCTCGCGCCGCGCTCTTTACGGCCTGCTGGACAGCGTGCAGGAGATCCGCGCCGACCACAATGCGGAGTTACGGGTCGAGGGCATCGTGGTCAACCAGGTCCAGCCGCGCGCCAGCCTGCCGCAGCGCACCGTGCAGGAGCTGATCGACGAGGGCCTGCCGGTGTTGCAGCCCTACCTCAGCGCCAGCGTCAAGATCAAGGAGTCGCACGAGCTGGCGCGGCCGATGATCCATCTGGATCCGCGCCACAAGCTGAGCCTGGAGCTGGTCGCTTTGTATGAAGGATTGAACCCGGGCGCCTGACAGCAGGACGCCCGGGCCCAAGACCTACTGCGGCACGCTCAGCACGCCGGCGTCGAAGGCGATCGCGTCCGCAGCGGCCGGTGTCGCGGCCCAGGGCGGCACATCGCTGGCCGCCAGCGCGGTCGCGGCGGCGCGCGGCGTCGTGCGCACCACCTGGCTGGCCGGCAGGGCCGTGCCGTTCTTCAGATGGGCCCACATCTGGTCCATCGCGCGCACGAAGTAGACGTGCAGCGGGATGTAGCGGGTCTCATAGCCCAAGAGCGCGCCGAAGGCGATGAAGCTGTCGAAATGCTGCGCATTGGTGACCTCGTAATAGCGGGTCTTGGCCGTGGCCGCCTCCTGCACCAGGTTCTTGCCGTAATAGGCACGCCCCGCATGGTTGACCGGGATCAGCGTGTCGTTGCGGCCGGCCACGATGATGGTGGGCAGGCCGCGCAGCTTGGCGCTGAGCTGAACCTCAGTCATGCCGGCGATCACACGGTCCGACCAGGCTTTCATATTGCCGAACAGGCCGGCGCCGCTGACCGGGTCCTTGGCCGTCACCAGCGCGCGCATGCACAGCGCGCCATCGAGCGCGAAGTCGGCCGTGGCGCTGGTCGGCGAGACGGCCAGGAAGTCCAGCTTGGCGCCACCAACGGCGTCGTTGTAGACGATGTTGACGCCCGAGGTCGGCGGCACGCCGTTGCCGCCCGAGAACAGCGAGGCCTGCACCGCCGGCACCTGGGCGACCACATCGCCAGTGGCATTGGTGTTGGCATAGCTGAAACCGCAGACGTTGTCGGTGACTTTGAAGCGACCGTAGCTGTTCACATAGGTCATCACGATGGAGTTGGTCGCAAAGCGGAAGTGCGACTGCTGCAGGTAGTTGGTCTCGGCCATCCAGCCATAGGCGTTCATCTTGGCCAGCGCTTCATCGGCTTGCTCGGCCAGGCTCGCGCCGGCCAGCAGTCCGCGGGTCTTCAGCGCGGCGCAGCGGTTTTGCGCGGCCGTGGTGTAGGCGGCCGGCCAGAAGGCCGCGTTCAGCGACAGCCCGGCCTGGGCCGAGAGGGCCGCGCAGGGCTGGTAGATATTGGCGAAGGTGAAGTAGTCGATCAGCGGCTTGCTGTGCGTGGCCACCGTGGCCGCGCCCTGCTTGATCGTCAGCCCGGTATTGGCTCCGGGCTGGGCATTCGGCTCGGTGACGGCCACGCCGTCGATCAGGCTCTCGGTGTCCTGTTCGGCCGCCGCCAGCGCGGCGCCGCCGCCGTTGGACACCGAGGACGCGATCACCGTGGTGTTGGCCGGCGTGATCACGACTTCCTTCTTGCCAGGCTGGGCGGCGATGTCCTTGCCGTACTTCTCGTTGAGCACATAGAAGGCGAACTTGATCGCCCGCAAGGTGTCGCGGCCCCAGTCCTTCTCGGGGTTCTGCTGCGAGTGCGCATGCTTGTAGGCGACCCGGTTCGGGAAGGCCGCGTTGTAGCCCAGGCGCTCGGCCTCGCTGAGATCGGCCTTGAAGTGCGCCTTCTTGGCGGCCGCCGTCGCGCTGGCGATGGTGCCGTCGATCTGGATCACGTTGTCGCTGGTCAGGTCGTGCAGGCCGTTGCCCGAGCCCTTGTCCACATAGGCCACCGCGCAGCCGCGCTTCAGACCCCATTCGCCGGCCGTGCCGATGGCACCGTAGACGCCGCGCGAGCCCGAGGAGGTGGCGCTGACGATGCAGGGCTTGGTGGCATCGAAGCCGGCCGGCACCTGGACCATCATGACCACGTTCTGCTTGCCCGAGCCGTCGTCGGCCACCGCGATGTGCTCGCTGCCGGCCACCTTGCCCTCGCCCAGCGTGTCGGCGCCGGCGTTGTCGATATTGGGGCCATAGAGCCGGCCGAAGCCGCCCGACGCGGTGTAGTCGACCAAGGCGCGGTAGTTGGTGAAGATGGCGTTGCGGCGCGCCTCGGCGACGGTGGGCGCCAGCGGGTTGGCAAAGGCCGGCGCGGCGGCCGCCAGCAGGCCGGTCTTGCCGAGGCCGCCGGTCAAGAGGTCGTCGCTGGCGCCGTCATAGCTGGCCGCCGCCACGGCGCCACTGACGAAGCTGGGCAGGGTGTTGACCACCGGTGCCGGAGCCGGCGGTGGGGCTGGCGGCGGCGCCGGATCGTCGGAACCGCCGCAGGCGCTCAGCAAAGCGACGGCCAGGCAGGAGGAGGTTGCGGTGAAGCGTTTCATCGATAATGTCTCCGGTGGTTCGGTGGGGCCTCTCGATGGGGGCCTTGATCCGCTCAGCCCATGGTGACAATCCCGAGTCGGGACGGCTGGCAGTCCGCTAGGCTAGGCAGCCATGCACATCAGCAACAGCCCCGTGATTACGCCCGGGTTTTCCCCAGCCGAGACCTTTGCGGCCCTGAGCCCGCTGGGCCTGGTGCTGGCTCGCGAGCGCGTGCTGCTGTGGGTCAACGAGGCCTTTGCGACGATGTTCGGCTATCCCCGCGAGGACCTGATCGGCCAGAGCTTCTGCCTGCTGTTCGCGACCAGGACCGAGTTCGAGCGCATCGGCCTGCGCATGCAGACCGCGCTGGGCCAGAGCGGCCACTACCAGGACGAGCGCCTGATGCGCTGCCGAGACGGCCGGCTGCAGTGGTTTCGCGTCCATGGCCACACCAGCGACCGCTCGGCGCCGCTGCGCGAGGCGGCCTGGGTCTTCGAGCCGCTGACCGGCGGCGTCGCGCCCGACGCGCTGAGCCCGCGCGAGCGCGAGGTGCTGGCCGGCATGGTCGGCGGCCAGACCGCCAAGGAGTGCGCGCGCGAGCTCGGGCTGTCGCCGCGCACCGTCGAAAAGCTGCGCGGTCGGCTGCGTCAGCGCTATGGCGTGCACACCGCCGCCGGGCTGATGGGCCGGGTGCTGGGATTGCCGTGAACGTCATCCGGGTAAGCCCTTGCGCAATCGTACGTAAAGGTCTTCACCCTGCCCCGGCCACCCGGGATCGCCCTACATTGAGCCTCCAACTCTAAGAAATGCCGATGAGCGAACTCATCCTGGAGACACGCGGACTCACCAAGGAGTTCAAGGGCTTTACCGCCGTCGATGGCGTGGACCTGCGGGTCCAGCGCGGGCATATCCATGCGCTGATCGGCCCCAACGGCGCCGGCAAGACCACCTGCTTCAATCTGCTGACCAAGTTCCTGGAACCGACCCGCGGCGCCATCGTCTTCAACGGTGTCGACATCACCGGCGAGAAGCCGGCCCAGATCGCGCGGCGCGGCGTGATCCGCTCGTTCCAGATCTCGGCGGTGTTCCCGCATCTGACGGTGCTGGAGAACGTGCGCATCGGATTGCAGCGCTTCACCGGCACCAGCTTCCATTTCTGGAAGGGCTTGACCGGCTTGAAGCAGCTTGACGACCGGGTGCTGGCCCTGCTGGAGCTGGTGGACCTGCGCGAGATGGCGGCGCTGAAGGCGGCCGACCTGCCCTATGGCCGCAAGCGCGCGCTCGAGATCGCAACGACGATGGCGATGGAGCCGGCGCTGATGCTGCTGGACGAGCCGACCCAGGGCATGGGCCATGAGGACGTCGAGCGTGTCACCGATCTGATCAAGCGGGTGGCCGAGGGCCGCACCGTGCTGATGGTTGAGCACAATATGCGCGTGGTCTCGAAGATTGCCGACCGCATTACCGTGCTGGCGCGCGGCGCCGTGCTGGCCGAGGGCGACTACAACGAGGTGTCCAAGCACCCGGCGGTGCTGGAGGCCTATATGGGCAGCGAGGCGACCGAGCTTCAAGGGGCCCACTGAGCATGAGCGAGATTGCACTTCAAATCACCGATCTGCAGGCCTGGTACGGCGAAAGCCATATCCTGCACGGCATCAATCTGAGCGTGCCCAAGGGTCAGGTCATGACCTTGCTGGGCCGCAACGGCGCCGGCCGCACCACCACCCTGCGCGCCATCATGGGACTGACCGGCGAGCGCAAGGGCTCGATCAAGGTGCATGGCCAGGAAACCATCGACCTGCCGACCCACCGCATCGCCCATCTGGGGCTGGGCTACTGCCCGGAGGAGCGCGGCATCTTCGCCTCGCTGACCACCGAGGAGAACCTGCGCCTGCCGCCGCGCCTGCCCGGCGGCCGGGGCAAGCCGATGAGCGAAGCCGAGATCTACGCGATGTTTCCGAACCTGGCCGAGCGTCGCCAGAGCCAGGGCACACGCCTGTCCGGCGGCGAGCAGCAGATGCTGGCCGTGGCCCGCATCCTGCGCACCGGCGCCGACATCCTGCTGCTCGACGAGATCTCCGAGGGCCTGGCCCCGGTGATCGTCCAGGCCCTGGCCCGCATGATCAAGACGCTGAAGTCCCAGGGCTTCACCATCGTGATGGTGGAGCAGAACTTCCGCTTCGCCGCGCCGCTGGCCGATCACTTCGTCGTGATCGAGCATGGCAGCGTCGTCGAATCCTTCCCCGCCGCCGAGCTAGAGGCCAAGAGAGCCGTGCTCGACGAGCTGCTCAGTGTCTGAGTCCCCCATCACCTTCACATGCCCATCAAGGAGACAAGCATGACCTACTCTCTCAAACGCGTCGCCCTGGCCGCCGCCGCAGCCTGCGCGCTGTCCGGTGGTTCCTTCCAGGCCCAGGCCCAGGTCTCCGGCGATGTGGTCAAGATCGGCATCATCACCGACATGTCCAGCCTCTATGCCGACATCGACGGCGCTGGCGGTGTCGAGGCCATCAAGCTGGCCATTGCCGATATGAAGGGCATGGTCGCCGGCAAGAAGATCGAACTGATCTATGCCGACCACCAGAACAAGGCCGATGTGGCCGCGTCCAAGGCGCGCGAGTGGATAGACACCCAGGGCCTGGACCTGCTGATCGGCGGCACCAACTCCGGTGCCAATCTGGCGATGGCCAAGATCGCGGCCGAGAAGAAGAAGCCATTCATCTCGGTCGGCGCCGCCTCCTCGCGCCTGACCAACGAAGACTGCACGCCCTACACCATCCACTATGCCTATGACACCGTGGCCCTGGCCAACGGCACCGGCAATGCGGTGGTCAAGAGCGGCGGCAAGAGCTGGTACTTCCTGACCGCCGACTATGCCTTCGGCGCCTCGCTGCAAAGCGATGCCACGGCTGTCGTGCAAAAGGCCGGCGGCACCGTCGTCGGCAGCGTCAAGCATCCGCTGTCGGCCAGCGACTTCAGCTCCTTCCTGCTGCAGGCCCAGGGCAGCAAGGCCCAGATCCTGGGTCTGGCCAATGCCGGCGGCGACACGATCAACTCGATCAAGGCCGCCAACGAGTTCGGCATCACGAAGACGATGAAACTGGCCGGCCTGCTGATGTTCATCAACGACATCCACTCGCTGGGCCTGCAGGCGACCCAGGGCATGTACTTGACCGACGGCTGGTACTGGAACCAGAGCCCCGAATCGCGCGTCTGGGCGCGTCGCTTCTTCGAGAAGATGAAGCGCATGCCCTCGATGCTGCAGGCCGGTGACTACTCGGCCACGACGCACTACCTGAAGGCCGTCGAGGCCACCAAGACCGACGACGCCGACAAGGTGATCGCGCAGATGAAGGCCACCAAGGTCAACGACTTCTTCGCGAAGAACGGCGAGATCGGCCCCGACGGTCGGCACCGCTACGACATGTATCTGATGCAGGTGAAAACCCCGGCCGAATCGAAGGAGCCCTGGGACTACTACAAGGTCGCCCAGGTGATCCCGGCCAACGAGGCCTATACGAAGATCTCCGAGAGCAAGTGCCCCTTGATCAAGAAGTGACCTGACGACGTTGAGCTGCTGAAGACATGACAGACTTTTTTGGCATTCCTTTGCCGGCGCTGCTCGGGCAGCTGCTGCTGGGCCTGGTGAACGGCTCGTTCTACGCGATGCTGTCGCTGGGCCTGGCCGTGATCTTCGGCATGCTCAACATCATCAACTTCGCCCATGGCGCCCTCTACATGATGGGCGCCTTCCTGGCCTGGATGGGCCTGGAATACCTGGGCCTCAATTACTGGGTGATGCTGCTGCTGGCGCCGCTGATCGTCGGCCTGCTGGGCATCCTGATCGAGCGACTGCTCTTGCAGTGGCTCTACAAGCTCGACCATATCTACGGCCTCTTGCTGACCTTCGGCATCACGCTGGTGATGGAGGGCATCTTCCGCAGCTTCTACGGCGTCTCGGGCCAGCAGTACAACGTGCCCGAGGCCTTGCAGGGCGCGACGAATCTGGGCTTCATGATCCTGCCGAACTACCGCGCCTGGGTCGTCGTCGCCTCGCTGATCGTCTGCTTCGCGGTCTGGGCCCTGATCGAGAAGACCTCGCTGGGCGCCACCTTGCGCGCCGGCACCGAGAACGCCAAGCTGGTGCAGGCCTTCGGCATCAATGTGCCGCGCATGATCACGCTGACCTATGCCGGCGGCGTCGCGCTGGCGGCCTTTGCCGGCGTGCTGGCCGCGCCCATCCTGCAGGTCACCGCGCTGATGGGCAGCAATCTGATCATCGTCGTGTTCGCGGTGGTCGTGATCGGCGGCATGGGATCGATCCTCGGCTCCATCCTGACCGGCCTGGGCCTGGGCATCATCGAGGGCCTGACCAAGGTGTTCTACCCCGAGGCCTCCAACACCGTGGTCTTTGTCGTGATGGCCATCGTCCTGCTGGTGCGCCCCGCCGGTCTGTTCGGTAAAGAGAAATGAACGACAAAAAGAACAACCCCCTGATCGGCTACGGCGCGCTGTTCCTGGCCGTCGCCCTCCTCCCCTGGCTGGGCGTCTACCCGATCTTCGTGATGAAGGTCATGTGCTATGCCCTCTTCGCCTGCGCCTTCAATCTGCTGATCGGCTTCACCGGCCTCCTGAGCTTCGGCCATGCCGCCTTTCTGGGCGCGGCCGCTTACGGCGCCGGCCATGCGCTGAAGGTCTGGGGCCTGCCGGCGCCGCTGGGCCTGCTGTTCGGCGCCGGGGCCGCGGCCGCCGTGGGCCTGGTGTTCGGCCTGCTGGCGATCCGCCGCTCGGGCATCTACTTCTCGATGATCACGCTGGCGCTGGCCCAGATGCTGTTCTTCTTCTTTCTGCAAGCGCCGTTCACCGGCGGCGAGGACGGGTTGCAGTCGGTGCCGCGCGGCAGCTTCTTCGGCATTGACCTGAGCAGCGACCTGAGCCTGTACTACGTGGTGCTGGCCATCTTCGGCGGCGGTTTCTGGCTGATCTACCGCACCGTGCACTCGCCCTTCGGCCAGGTGCTGACCTCGATCCGCGAGAACGAGGCCCGTGCCACCTCGCTGGGCTATGACGTCGACCGCTTCAAGCTGGTCGCCTTCGTGCTGTCGGCCGCGCTGGCCGGCCTGGCCGGCGCCACCAAGACCCTGGTGCTGGGCTTTGCGACCCTGACCGATGCGATCTGGACCACCTCGGGCCTGGTGATACTGATGACACTGGTCGGTGGCATGGGCACGATGATCGGCCCCATCGTCGGCGCGCTGATCATCATCGCGCTGGAGAACAAGATCGGCGATGCCGGCAAGGCCCTGGCCGAGATCACCGGCATCAACTGGTTCAACGGCCTGGGCGAATCGGTCAGCCTGGTCACCGGCCTGATCTTCATCATCTGCGTGCTGGCCTTCCGCCGCGGCGTGGTGGGCGAGGCGCTGGCGCTGTGGGACAAGCTCAAGGCCAAGCGACCCGCCTAGCGATCATCCCGCCAGACCGACGTAGACCTCCTGCACATCATCATGCGCGTCGATGGCAGCGAGGAAAGCCTCCACCTCCTCCAGCTCGGCCGCGCCCAGACCCGCCACCGGGTTCTTGGGCCGGTAGCCCAGCTTGGCGGAGAGGACGTTGAAGCCATGGGCCGGCAGCGCCTTGACGACCACGTCCAGATCGGCCGGCTCGCTGATGAACAGGGTCTGGCCCTCCTCCTCGCCCGGCTCGAAGTCCTGCGCGCCGGCCTCGATCGCGGCCAGTTCCGCATCGGCGCCGGCCGCGGCCGGTGCGCCCTCGATCAGGCCCACATGGTCGAAATCCCATGAGACCGAGCCGGCCGCGCCCAGCTGGCCCTTGCGGAACAGCACACGGATCTCCGAGACGGTGCGGTTGACGTTGTCGGTCAGGCACTCGACGATCAGCGGCACCCGGTGAGGCGTGAAGCCCTCATAGGTGACACGCTCGAACTGCACCGCCTCGCCCAGCAGGCCGGCGCCCTTCTTGATCGCGCGCTCCAGGGTCTCGCGCGGCATCGAGGCCTTCTTGGCCTGCTCGACCACCATGCGCAGCCGTGCGTTCATGTCCGGATCGGCGCCGCCGCGCGCGGCCTGCATGATCTCCTTGGACAGCTTGGTGAAGATGCGGCCCTTGGCATTGGCCGCCAGGTCCTTGTGTTTGGCTTTCCACTGTGCGCCCATCGCGGCTGCTCCTTGCTGATCTGCGGGTTGGTGGGGCGGGGTTATACACCCTCGCCGCTGGCACACAATGCGCGCACCATGCCCCAGCACGCCCACAAGCCCTCTTCCGTACGGATCGAAGCCCTCGCCCACCATCCCGAGGCCTTGCCGACGCTGGCGGCCTGGTTCGAGGCCGAGTGGCCGGGCTGGTATTGCAGCGGCCGTGGCGATGCGGCGGCCGATCTGCAGGGCTTCGCGCGGCTGGATGGGTTGCCGCTGGGCCTGATCGCGCTCGATGAGCAGGGCCGGCTGCTGGGCATCGCGGCGCTGAAGGCCGAATCCATCGCCAGCCACGGCCATCTGTCCCCCTGGGCGGCGGCCGGCTGCGTGGACCCGGCGCGACGCGGCCAGGGCATCGGCCTGCAACTGCTGCGCGGCTTGGAGGCACGGGCGGCCGCGCAGGGCTTCGAGCATCTCTACTGCGCCACCGGCAGCGCCGACAGCCTGCTGCGGCGCGCCGGCTGGCAGGCCATCGAGCACATCGCCCACGAGGGCCAGGCGCTGACGATCTACCGCAAGCCGCTGCGCCCAGCTGAGACAATGCCGGGGTCATGAGCACCGTCGTCCCCATCACCCCGTCCCGCCTGTCGCGGTACCTGGACCTGATCCGCTGGAACCGCCCCGCCGGCTGGCTGCTGCTGCTGTGGCCCACCCTGTCGGCGCTGTGGATCGCGGCCGATGGCTGGCCGGGCTGGCATCTGCTGATCGTGTTCACCTTGGGCACGGTGCTGATGCGCTCGGCCGGCTGCTGCGTCAACGATGTGGCCGACCGCGAGTTCGACAAGCATGTCAAGCGCACCGCCAACCGCCCGGTCACCAGCGGCGCGGTGTCGGTCAAGGAAGCGCTGCTGCTGGGGGCAGGTCTTGCGCTGGTGGCTTTCGCGTTGGTGCTGACGACCAACGCGCCGACCATCGTGCTGTCCTTCGCCGCGCTGGCCGTGGCGCTGATCTATCCCTATGCCAAGCGTCTGGTCGCAATGCCGCAGGCCGTGCTGGGCGTGGCCTTCAGCTTCGGCATCCCGATGGCCTTCTCGGCCGCGCTGGGCGGCAACAACTGGAGCTGGCCGGCGCTCAGCGGTGCGGTGCCGTTGTCGGCCTGGGCCCTGCTGCTGTCCAATCTGTTCTGGGTACTGGCCTATGACACCGAGTACGCGATGGTGGACCGCGACGACGACATCCGCATCGGCATCAAGACCTCGGCGCTGACGCTGGGCCGCTTCGATGTGGCCGGCGTGATGGCCTTCTACGCGATCTTTCTGGCCAGCTGGACCTGGCTGGGCCTGCGCTTCGGCCTGGGCTGGGTCTTTCTGCTGGGCGTGGCGGCAGCCGCCGCCCAGGTGCTGTGGCACTACACGCTGATCAAGGACCGCAGCCGCGAGGGCTGCTTCAAGGCCTTCCGGCAGAACCACTGGCTGGGCTTCGCGCTGTTCGCCGGCGCGGTGGCCGACCTGGCGCTGCGCGGCTGAGGAGGGCGCGATGGCCGGCTGGATCGCGTGGATGCTGACCGGTCTGGTGGCCACCGGCACCGCGCTGGCCGATACCGAGCTGCGCGGCACCACGGTGCGCATCTGCGACGACGCCGCCGAGTGGCCGCCCTACAGCTACTACCGCCGTGAGGCCGGCCGCAAGACCGCCCGGCTGGAGGGCTACTCGGTCGACGTGATCACGACGATCTTCGCCAAGCACGGCATCACCTTCAGCATCGAGCTGCTGCCCTGGAAGCGCTGCCTGTCCGAGCTCGCCGCCGGCCAGCGCTATCAGATGCTGCTGAGCGCCAGCGCCAATCCGGAACGGAAGGCCGGCTATCTGCTGTCGCAGCCCTACTACCGCACCCGCTATCACTATTTCTATTCCCGGCTGCGTCATCCCGAGGGCTTGCGCATCAAGGCCCCCGGCGACCTGAACCGCTACGCGCTGGGCGGCATCAACGGCTATGCCTACTCACGGCTGGAGGGCGTGGACCTGACGCGCATGCAGCGCACCATCAACTACCCGTCCCTGCTCCGCATGCTGCAGCTGGGCCGCATCGATGTGTTTGCCGAGGACATCGAGGTGATCCAGGGCCTGTCCAAGCTGGGCGCCGATCCGCTGGCCGGCGACCCGGCGCTGGGCCATGCGCCGCTGCCCGGTGTCGGCGACAACCTCTTTCACATGATGTTCAGCAAGAACCATCCGCTGGGCGCCCGCCTCAAGACCCTGGTGGACCGCGAGCTGGCGCTGATGGAGAGCAGCGGCCAGCTGCAGCGCTTGCTGGCGCGGCACCAGCCCTGAGAACGGCTCAGCGCACGCTCAAGTGCCGCAGAACGTCCGATACCCCGCAGTCAAGGCCGCCGGCGCCGGCTCGGCATAGCGCTGCAGCGCCGGGTCGGCGCTGAAAGGCTGGCGCAGCGCGGCCAGCAACGCTTCGGTCGGCGCCATATCGCCGCCCTCCGAGGCGGCTGCCAGCGCCTCCTCGACGCGGTGGTTGCGTGGAATCAGGCGCGGGTTGGCCGCGCGCAGCTGGGCCGGCGTGGCCGTGCAGGCGGCCTGCCAGTGCGCCAGCCAGGCGGCCAGGCCGGTGCTGTCATCGAACAGCGCATGCAGCGCGGCCTCATTGCCCTCGCGGGCCTCGGCCAGCGCGCGCCAGGCCTGGGTGAAGTCGGCGCCGCCCCGCTGCAGCAGGGCCAGCCAGGCGTCGGCCAGCGCCGCATCGGGCGCGCCCAGCTTGAGGCGCTGGCCCTCGCGCAGCGCCGCCTCGTACCAGGCAGGGAAGGCATCGATGACCTCGCTGACTTGGGCGATGGCCCGCTCGATCTCGGCCTCCGGGCCGTCCGGATCGACCATGGTCGGCAGCAGCGCCTCGGCCAGCCGGGCCAGGTTCCAGCGCGCGATCGCCGGCTGATTGCCATAGGCATAGCGGCCCTGCTGGTCGATCGAGCTGAAGCGGGTGGCCGGGTCGTAGCGCTCCATGAAGGCGCAGGGCCCGTAGTCGATGGTCTCGCCCGAGATCGTCATATTGTCGGTATTCATCACCCCGTGGATGAAGCCCAGATTCATCCACTGCGCGATCAGCCGCGCCTGGCGCCGCGCCACCGCGCCCAGCAGGGCCAGGGCCGGCACCGGCGCGTCGGCCAGCTCCGCATCGTGGCGGGCCAGCGCATAGGCCAGCAGGCGGCGCAGCGAATCGATATCGCCGCGCGCCGAGAAATACTGGAAGGTGCCGACGCGCAGATGGCTGGCCGCCACCCGGGTCAGCACCGCGCCGGGCAGCGGCTGCTCGCGGCGCACCGTCGTGCCGGTGGCCACCACGGCCAGCGCCCGGGTGCTCGGCACGCCCAGCGCCTGCATGGCCTCGCCGATCAGCAGCTCGCGCAGCATGGGCCCGACGGCGGCCCGCCCATCGCCGTTGCGTGAGAAGGGCGTGCGGCCCGAGCCCTTGAAGGCCAGGTCGCGGCGCCGGCCTTCGCGGTCGATCAGTTCGCCGATCAGCAGCGCCCGGCCGTCGCCCAGGCTGGGTGAGAAGCCGCCGAACTGGTGGCCGGCATAGGCCTGGGCGATGGTCTGAGCGCCGGCAGGCAGGGTATTGCCGGAGAACAGCGCAGCGGCCTGGTCGGCAGCCAGCGGCGGCAGGCCCAGCTCATCGGCCAGGGCCTGGTTCAGATAGAGCAGGCGCGGTGCCGGCGCGGCCTCCGGCCGGGCGGCGGCATAGAAAGCGGGGCCATCGAGCTCGCGGGCATAGCTGTTGTCGAAGGCAGGGAAAGAGGGGAGCGGCGTGATCGTCATGGCGCACAGCTTGCCAGTTCCTGCCGCCGCTGTCGCCTGTTCATGCGAACGTTATACTGTTACAGTAACGTTATTACATCGTTATAGACCTGACATCCATGACCCCTGCCGCTCTCTTCTCCAGGCCCCGGCTGCACCTTTTGGCTGCGCTGTCCTCCTTGCTGCTGGCCGCCTGCGGCGGCGGGTCGGGGGACGGCGACGACGGTCACGACGAGGGTCAGCGCATCGACAGCGCCGGCCGCCTGGCCCTGATCGAGGCCAACTCGCCCAGCCTGCGCCTGTACGAGCTGGACAGCGCAAGCGTGCTGAGCAGCTTCGCGCTGGCCAACACGCCCTCGGCCGTGCTGGCCAGCCCCAATTACCGCCATGCGCTGGCGGTGCAGCGGAACCAGGACCTGGTGCAGATCGCCGACGGCGGCCTGTGGCAGGAAGACCATGTCGACCATCTGCACGACTACAAGCAGGCGCCCAAGCGGCTCGCCGCCCGCATCAGCGGCGCCCGACCGACCCCTGACGCGGTGCATGAGGGCCGCGCCGCCTTCTTTATGGACGGCGTCGCAGCCGAGAACCGCAGCGCCCAGGTTCAGGTCTTCAACGAGGCCGCCATCGCCAGCGGCACGCCCGAGTCCAGCCTCACGCTGCCGCTGGCCATGCATGGCACGGCCGAGCCGCGCGGCAATTTCCTGTTGAGCACCTGGCGGGCCGCGACGGCTACCTCCACCCTGCCCAGCCATGTCGAGCTCTACCGCCGCAACGGCAGCAGCTGGCAGTTCGTGCAGCGCTTTGACACCCCCTGTCCCGATCTGCACGGCAGCTTCTCGAACAAGGACCACAGCGCCTTCGGCTGCAGCGACGGCGTGCTGCTGGTGACGCAGAGCGGCGAGAACTTCACGGCCCGCAAGCTGCCCAACCCGGCCGATATGCCGGCCAATGCGCGCATCGGCACCGTCATCGGCCACAGCCAGCTGACCACCCGGGTGGGCCTGGCCTCGCCAGGCCTGGTCTACGAGATCGACCCGGTAGCCGGCAGCCTCAAGAAGATCGCCTGGGCCGAGGGCCGCACCCGCCGCGCCCACGCCTTCGACCGCCAGGGCGGCAAGCTGATGCTGCTGGACGATCTGGGCACCCTGCACCTGCTCGATGCGCGCCGGCAGTGGGCCGCCATCAAGAGTCTGGCCGCCGTACCGGTCATGCCCACCGCCGCGCCCTTCCCGGCCATTGCCACCAGCCAGGCCCGCGACGAGGCCTGGATCTCCGACCCGCTGGGCCGCCAGCTGCTGCCCGTCGACACCGCCGCCGCCACGCTGCGCCCGGCCCTGAAGCTGGGCTTCGCGCCCGCCGGCCTGGCCTGGCTGGGTATCAAACGCTAAACCAACCGAGTCGATCCCATGAAACTGAAACTTTTGACCCTGGCCCTGGCCACCCCGCTGCTGGCCCAGGCCCAGTTCGCCAAGTCCGATGCGCTGCAGTGGGGGCTGGTGCTCGATGTCGGCGCGGCTTCGCGCGAGCTGGCCCTGGGTGCGCGGCCCCAGGGCGCCCACCTGGGCGGGCTGGAGCTGGGTGTGGCCAGCAATCTGGGCGAGCACTTCGCCGGCCGCGCCACGCTGGCCGCGCACAGCCACAGCCACGACGGCAAGAAGAAGATCGAGTCCGAACTGGAGGAGGCCTGGATCGAGACCCGCAGCCTGCCGGCCGGCCTGCAGCTGCGCGGTGGTCGCATGCTGGCCCAGCTGGGCTATCTGAACGAGCAGCATCCCCATGCCGACGATTTCAGCGAACGCCCTCTGCTCTACCGCAGCTTTCTCGGCGGCCACTATTTCGACAACGGCCTGCGCCTGTCCTGGACCGCACCGACCGCGCTGTACTGGCGCAGCGGCATCGAGCTGCTGAGCGGCAGCGAGCTCAACCCGGATGCCGAGGGCGCTCGCCCCAGCATCGCCGCCTGGGCCGCCAACACCAAGCTGGGCGGCGATATCGGCCGCAGCCAGAGCTGGCAGCTGGGCCTCTCCTATCTGCGCAACAAGGCACCGGGCAGCGGTGCCCATGAGCACGAGGAGGCCCACGAAGAGGAAGGCCACGACCACGCCCATGGCGCGCGCTACCAGGGCCGCCACCTGTGGATCGTCGACGGGGTCTGGAAGTGGTCGCCTGGCGGCAACAACGGCGTGCAGCAGCTGCGCCTGTCGGGCGAGCTGGCCCAGGTCAGCCGCCTGAACGAGTTCGCAGGGTCCGGCGATAAGCACCGCTCGGCCTATCTGGCCGCCGTCTGGCGCTTCTCACCGCAGTGGGAGACCGGGCTGCGCGTCGACAGCCTGTCGCTGCGCGAGCCGCATGGCGACCACTTCCACTCGGCCAAGCTGCGCGAGCAGACCCTGATGCTGGCCTGGAAGCCCTCGCATGCGCAGTCGCTGCGCCTGCAGTACAGCCGGCAGGATGATAGAGGCGGCTTCGATGCGGCCGCCAAGCGCTCGGTGCAGCTGCAATACATCGTCAGCTTCGGAGCCCATGGTGCGCACAGTTTCTAAGCTGGCCGGCCTGCTGATCAGCGCCTGCGCCACCCTACCGGCCCAGGCGCTGGAGGTCTTCACTTGCGAGCCCGAATGGGCGGCGCTGACCCGCGAACTGGCGCCCGAGGCCCGCGTCACCAGTGCCACCCATGCGCTGCAGGACCCGCACAATATCGAGGCCCGCCCGGCGCTGATCGCAGCGCTGCGCCGCGCCGATCTGGCCATCTGCACCGGGGCCTCGCTGGAGGCCGGCTGGCTGCCGATGCTGCAGCAGCGCTCCGGCAATGCCCGGGTGCAGGACGGCAAGCCCGGCATGTTCTATATCGAGGACGTGGTCGAGCTGATCGACAAGCGCAGGACGGTCGGCTTCAACGAAGGTCATGTGCATGCCGAGGGCAACCCGCATCTGCAGCTCGACCCGCGGCGCCTGCTGAGCGTGGCGGCGGTGCTGGCCGAGCGCCTGGCCACGCTGGATGCGTCACGCGCCGCCCAGATCCGCCAGCGTCACGCCGCCTGGGCGGCCGACTGGCAGCGTCGCATCCCGGCCTGGGAGCAGCGCGCCGCGCCGCTGCAGGGCCGGGCCGTGATCGGCCAGCACAGCACCTACGCCTATCTGTGGCTGTGGCTGAAGCTCCGGCAGGTGGCCGACCTGGAGCCCAAGCCGGGGCTGCCGCCGACGATGAGCCATCTGCAGCAGCTGCAACAGCAGGTGGCGCGCGAAAAACCGCTGGCCATCGTCACCAGCCTCTACCAGGACGAGAAGCCCGGCCGCTGGCTGGCCGAGCAGACGAAGCTGCCGCTGCTGCGCCTGCCAGCCACCGTGACCGACGAGGGCCCCGCCGCGACCCTGGCCGGCCTGTTCGACCAGCTGATCGCGCAGCTGCTCGCGAGCAGCAAGCCCTGATGCCACAAGACCTGACCCTCTTGCTGGCGCCGCTGCTGGGCGGCTGGCTGGTGCTGGCCACCCATCTGCCGCTGGGCCGCCAGGTGCTGGCGCGCGGCATCGTCTTCATCGACCTGGCGATCGCGCAGATGGCCGGCCTGGGGGTGCTGATGGCCGGCCAGCTGCTGGGGCACCCCGAGCATCCGAACGAGCTGCCGGCCTGGCTGGAGGCGCTGGCCCCCGTGCTGCCCCAGCTTTGCGGCGCGGTGGCGGCCCTTGCCGGTGCGCTGCTGGTGGCCGGGCTCTCGCGGCTGTGGCCCGAGCGGCGCGAGGCCTTGATCGGCCTGCTCTATATCGCGGCCGCCTCCACCGCCGTGCTGTGGGTCAGCGCCGACCCGCATGGCGCGCAAAAGCTCGGCGCCCTGCTGTCCGGCGATGTGCTGTGGGTGGACGGGCCGGCGCTCGTGCCGCTGGCCGGGGCCAGCGCGCTCTATCTGGGCCTGCGTCGCCTCAAGCCCGGCCTGCTGGACGGCGGCCCGGGCTTCTACCCGGCCTTCGCGCTGCTGGTCAGCCTCAGCGTGCCGCTGCTGGGCCTCTATCTGGTGTTCGCCACGCTGATCGTGCCGGCCCTGGTCGCGGCGCGGCGGCTGCCGGCCTGGCTGGCCGCGCTGCTGGGCGCGGCCGCCTATGCCCTGGGTCTGGGCCTGAGCTGGCGGCTGGACCTGCCGGCCGGGCCCATGGTGGTGCTGAGCCTGGTGGGCCTGGCCGGCCTGTCCCTGCTGCGCCCGGCTAAACTGCCCGCATGAGTAGCAGCGCCACCAAAACCAAGTCCGCCGAAACGGCGCTGGCCCGTCGGCTGGACGAGGCGCGCAGCCACTGCGAAGCGCGCGGCGCCCAGCTGACCGAGCAGCGCCGCGAGGTGCTGGAGCTGCTGCTGCGCCGCGCCGGCCATGCCAAGGCCTATGACATCCAGGAAGACATGCAAAGCCGCCATGGCCGGGTCGCGCCGACCACGGTCTACCGCGCGCTGGACTTCCTGATCGACCAGCATCTGGTCCACAAGGTCGACACGACCAATAGCTATGTGGTCTGCGAGCACGGCCACCATGCGCACCCGACGATGATGCTGATCTGCAGCAGTTGCGGCAGCATCCAGGAATGGCAGGCGCCGGGCTGGTTCGAAGGGCTGAAGGCCGCGCTGCGCGCCGACGCCAGCGGCTTCACACCGGCCGCGATCGAGATCAAGGGCCGCTGCGCGGCCTGCGCCACCTAGCGACCGTTTGCCAGCGCGCCGGCAATGGCCCGCATCACCGCCGCATGGTGGGCCCCGTCCAGCCAGCGCAGCACCACCACCGCATCCAGCGCCGGCTCGATCCACACCACATGGCCGCCCGCTCCCATCATGAAGAAGGCCTGCGGCGAGGCGCCGGGAAAGGCCTTGCCTTCGCGATTGAGCCAGACCAGGCGGCCGTAGAACGGCGCGATCGCGCAGGGCTCGGTCATGCCCGCCACCCAGCCGGCCGGCAGCAAAGCACGGCCCTCGTGGCGACCGTCCTGCAGCAGCAGCTGGCCGACACGGGCCTGGTCGCGGCTGCTGATCGAAACGCCCGCGCCCCAGTGCGTGCCGCCCGGCACCGACTGCACGCGCCGGCCATCGGCCAGCGTCACCCAGGCATCGTCATAGCCACGCCAGGCAAAGCCCGCACCGCCGCCGAGGGGCTTCAGGATCTCGTCCAGAAAGACCTCGGGCAGCGGTTTCTGGAACAGCTGCAGCAGGGCCAGCGCCAGCTGGTTGATGCGCACATCGTTGTATTCCCAATAGCTGCCCGGCGCCTGCAGCGGCCGTGCACCCCCCTTGGGTCCGCCGGCCGGGCGCGGGTCATTGGCCACCTTGCGCCAGCGGTCCACCGTGTCGGGCAGGCCGAAGCACTCGCCCTCCCATTCGCTGCTCTGGTCCAGCAGCTGGGCCCAGCTGATGGCCCGGTTGTGCGGGCTGTCGAAGCCGATGGCGGGCAGGCGCTGCGCCACCGGCGCCTGCAGATCGGGCAGCAGGCCCTCGCGCTGCGCGATGCCGGCCAGCAGGCACAGATAGGTCTTGGCCACGCTGAAGGTCAGATCGGCGCGGTCCGGCTCGCCCCAGGCGGCGATCTCGCGGCCGCGCTGCAGGATCACGCCGGACTGCGGGCCGCGCGGATGGACCGGGCCGCGCAGCCGGTTGTAGGGCGGCGGGTCTTCGTGATGCACGCCCCAGACGGCCGGATCGGCCAGCGGATCGCGCGGCCAGGGGGTTTCATGAGCCTGGGCCAGGGCGATGGCGGCGCTGAGGTCGGGTGTGGCGTTCATGCCCGCATTAGAGCCCGCGCCACGCGGCATGACCATCCGGGCAAAGCCGTGCGAGGCTCGCCCGGGCTAGTACCGATGGTCAGTGCGGCTCGGCGCTGCGCAGAATCACGCCATCATGTTCCAGCCCTCCAAGTCCGCCCTCCTCGTGCTGGTCCTGCTGTGCAGCGGCTGCCAAAGCCTTGCCGAGCTCGATGGCGACGGTAGCTTTGGCACGGTGGCGGCCCTGTACGCCAGCGCGCCCGATGCCAGTGCCGTGGCCCAGGGCCAGTTTGGCGCCGTGCCGATCGCGCTGGCGGCCGAGCATGAGCTGCAGGCCGCCGTCGGCTGCCCCGGCCTGAATTCGAGCCGGTTGCTGGCCCAGTGCATGCGCCACATCAAGACCGGTCAGCTCGGCTGGCTGCCGGCCCGCTCCGCCGCGCCGCTGGCCAAGCCGGCGGCCTCGGTGCTGCACCAATCCTGAGCGATGAGCACGCCGGCCTATCCACTGGCAGGCGGCTGCGATTGCCGCAGCGTCCGCTACCAGCTCGAGAGCGCGCCGCTGTTCGTCCACTGCTGCCATTGCCGCTGGTGCCAGCGCGAAAGCGGCTCGGCCTTCGCGCTCAACGCGATGATAGAGACCGAGCGCCTGAGACTGCTGGCCGGCACACCCGAGTGGGTCGATACCCCCTCAGCCAGCGGCAAGGGCCAGCTGATCGCGCGCTGCCCGCAATGCCGGATCGCGCTGTGGAGCCATTACGCCGGCGCCGGCCGCTCGATCAGCTTTGTGCGCGTGGGCACGCTGGATGAGCCTGACCATCTGCCGCCCGACATCCATATCTTCACCGCCTCCAAGCAGCCCTGGGTATTGCTCCCGCCGGGCACGCCGGCCGTGCCCGAGTACTACGAGCGCAAGACCTATTGGCCGGCCGAGAGCCTGGCACGACGCGCGGCGCTGCTTGCGGCTCAGTCGAAGGCATAGCGCCGGCGGCCCTCGCGCTTGGCGCGGTAGAGCGCCGCATCGGCGCGCGCGGTCAGTTGCTGGGGCGTCGCCGTGCCGCCGCGCAAGGTGGCCACGCCGATGCTGGTGCCCACGCTGAGATCGAGCCCCTCGCCAAGGTCTATCGGATCGCGCATCGCGTCGAGGATTTTCTGCGCGACGGCGGCCGCATCGCCGGCCTCGGCCAGGCCTTCGAGCACCAGCACGAACTCGTCGCCGGCCAGCCGGGCCACCAGATCGGTGCTGCGCACGCAGTCGCGCAGCCGCGCGGCGAACTGCTGCAGCACCGCATCGCCGACGCCATGGCCGTGGCCGTCATTGATGGTCTTGAAGTGGTCGATGTCGAGAAACAGCAGGGCCAGCAGGCTGTCGGCATCGCGGCGGCCACGGGCCAGCGCCAGTTCAAGCCGCTCATCGAACTGGCGCCGGTTCGGCAAGCCCGTCAAGGTGTCGGAGCGCGCCAGCTCGGCCAGGCGCTGCTCGGCCAGCTTCATCGGCGTGATATCGGTGCTGAGCGCGTAGATGCCGACGACGCGACCATCGGGGTGTTGATCGGGGATGTAGGTGTTCTGGATGTGCCGGGTGATGCCCATTGCGGTCGAGCAGAGCTCGAACTGCTGGCGCTCGCCGGCCAGCGCTTGGCGAAGCCGCGGCTCGCGCTGGGCAAACAGCTCGGCGCCGATGACCTCCTGCAGCGGCCGGCCCAGCGCGGCGGCCGGGTCTATGCCCAGCCATTCGAGAAAGGTGGCGTTGAGGAAGCGCAGGCGCAGCTGCGCGTCCAGATAGGTGATCAGCACCGGCAGGCTGTCGGCAATCGCGCGCATGCCCTGCTCGCTGGCGACCACGCGCGCCTCGATGGCCTTGCGCTCGCTGATGTCGACCGAGACCGAGTAGAAGCCGCGCACCGCGCCGTCGGCATCGACATCGGGCACATAGCTTTGCTGGAAGTGGTGTTCGCGCCCGGCAATCGTGGAGCTGCTTTCGAACTCGACCCGCTGGCCCTGCATGACCCGGTCGATCTGGGGCTGCAACTTGGCCGCCGCCGCCTCGCCGCGAACCTCGGCCACGGTCTTGCCCAGCAGCGCCTCGGGCGTGAGGCCGTAAACCTTGCTCACCTGGGCATTGGCAAACACCAGACGGGAGGCGGCATCGAACTGGGTGATCAGCGCCGGCACATTGTCGGCAATGCTGCGCATGCGTTGCTCGGCGACCCTCAGCCGCCGGCCGGCGCTGAGCACCTGCCACAGCGCCAGCGCGGCGAACAGGGCCAGCAGCGACAGGCCCAACAGAAGCCAGAGCTTGGTCTGACCGGCATCACGGCCGAGCTGCTCGGTCAGCGCCGTGCGCTCGGCACGCAGCCTGGCCATCGTGGACCCCAGCAGGCTGCGCAGCTCATCCATCTGCCGCTGGCCCGCGTCGCTGAGCACCACGGCCCGAGCCTGTTCAGCCCGGCCGGCGTCCTGCAGCGCGATCGTGCGAGTCAGCTCTTCAAGCTTCAGACTGACGAGCTCGCGCACCCGCTGCAGATCCTGGCGCTGCTGGCCTTGCGGATACAGCTGAAGCACCGCCGCCAGCCTGGCATCCAGATTCTCCATGGCCGCCAGATAGGGCTGCAGATAGTGGGCGCGGCCGGTCAGCAGATAGCCGCGTTGACCGGTTTCCGCATTCAGCAGATCGATCAGCAGATTGTTGTGCGAGCGCAGCTCGACATTGATGGCGTCCTGGCGCTCGATCTGCGCCGCCGCCTGCCTGGCCCGCAAGGCCAGCACCGTCGTCACCACCGCCATCGCGAGCAGGGCCAGCAATAGCAGCATCACGCCGCGCCCGAGGGAGTTGGGCTCCTCCTGCCTCGACATGCTGCGCCTGAAAGGCATCTCGGCCATTCCCGTCTGCAAGAATCACCCTGATCGCACGCCTGCCGCAGCAGCACGGCGTTGTTGCTTGTGTTTCAGCGGGATTATGGCGGCGCCCTGTGCTGGGCCGGCAGCCCTGTTCAAGGGGCCGTCGGATTCAGCCCACGGCCAGCCGGCCCAGCAAACGCGGCGAACCATCGGCCTGCACGCCCAGCAGCAGACCTTCGCCCGACGCGCTGTTGACGCCCAGCAGATCGCCGAGCACGAACATATGCGTGACCCAGACCTCGAATCGGCCCGGCTGCTTCGTCGCCGCCAGCAAGGCCCGGCGCAGCTCGGTCAGCGACTGCGCATTGGTCGCTTCGGTGCCGGCGCGCGGCGAGCCCAGCGCGGCCCAGGCCGACGCCGAGCCAAAGGCCAGTTCGGCCGTTTCGACGCAGCGGCACCAGGGGCTACTGCGCACCGCCGCCGGCCGCAGGCCCTGGGCCTGGAACCAGGCGCCGATGCGGCGCGCCTGGGCCCGGCCCTCGTCATTGAGATTGCGCTGCGTGCCGCAGTCGCCGAGCTTGAATCCGGGCGGGTCGAAAGTGCCAGGCGCCAGCGCATGGCGGAAGGCGATCACGACGCCGCCGGTTTTCAGCAAAGCGGCCGCATCATCCTGAGCGCGAACCAGCGATGGAAGGGACGCGCCTGCCATGGCCATCAGACAGTCGCGACGCGAAATCCTGTTCATCATGAGCCTACCCTGGGAAGCCAGAACAGCGGGCATGATGCCGGCCTTGCCCTGGCGACGCGACACGCCGAGGGCAAGCCAGTAATTGCAACGCGGGCTTGAATGCGGCCTTAGAGCAACTTGGCCTTCTTCAAGTAGCTTTCAACCTCCTTAAAGCTGCCGTCCTCGCCCGCATAGCGAACGACATTGCGCACCGTGCGCAGCCACTCCAGCGTGGACGGCTGCTGGCTGCTAAAGGCAAGCTCAAAGTCGGTCATGTTCAGCCCGCGCTCACGCCCTTCCAAGCCGTCGGCCAGGGCAGACTCCTTGGCCAGCTCGATCAGGCCGTCGATATCGGCGCCGGAGTAGTGCTCGGCGCGGGCGGCCAGCGCCTGCAGATCCAGCGCATCCGCCGGCACACCCAGCAGCTTGATACGCAGCATCTCGGCCCGCGCCGCCGCATCAGGCGGGGCGACAAAGACCTGGCGCGAGAAGCGGCCGGGCCGCTTCATCGCGTCGTCCACATCCCAAGGCATATTGGTCGCGGCCAGCACCAGCACGCCCTTGTTGTCGCGGCCCAGGCCGTCGAGCTGCGACAGAAATTCGTTGACCACGGTACGCGCACTCGAAGCTGCGGCCTTGGAGCGGGCATAGGCCAGCGCGTCCAGCTCGTCGAAGAACAGCACACAGGGCGCATCACGACGCGCCCGTTCGAACATCGCGGCCAGATTGCGCTCGCTCTCGCCCATCCACATCGCGAGCACATCGGCAATGCCTACCGAGATGAAGCCTGCCTTGCACTCATTGGCGACAGCTCGCGCCAGCATGGTCTTGCCACAGCCCGGCGGGCCGTACAGCAGGATGCCGCCGCCGCTTCCCATGCGGAAGCGCTGGAAAAGCCCGGGGTTGAGGAAGGGTTCGATGATCTTCAGGCGTATGGTCTTTTTCAATGCCTCCATGCCGACGATGCTGGAAAACCGCAGCTTGTCCTCGGCCACCTGTTGGATGGCCTGGACGCGCGCCGACGCAGCCGCCACCAGTTGCAGCTTGGGCGTCGCTGACTCGCGGGGCAGAGCCTGGGCGGCCAGGTGCTCCAGCTCCTGCTCTGGCTCAAAGCCCGTCAGGCTGCGCGCACGCTCATAGTCGCTCATGGCCTGCTCGTGACGGTTCTGGCGCAGCTGGCATAGGGCCTGCAGCACCCAGCCCCGCGCATCACCGGGTTGTTGCTGGCACAACAGCTCGGCCTGGGCTTGTGCGTCGGGGGCGCGGGCCTGTTCCAGCAAGGCCTGGACATAGGTCTGCCGCAGACCATGGTCGAACGGCGCACGCAGCAGCGCCTGTTCCAGCTCTTTCATCGTGTCGATCTCCTCCCGGCCTCCGTCCATCTTCTCAGCCCCTCCGATTCAGCCAGCGTCTCAGCATTGGCGGCCAGACCCAGCTGTAGATCACATAGCAGAACAGCAGTACCAGAAAGGGCCCCCCGGCGGCCGGCCACCAGAGGTCCAGCATGCGGCCACCCAGCACGCCCAGGGCCCAGATGCCGATAGCACCCGCCCAGCCCCAGCGACGCATCGGCCACAACGGCTTCAAGCTCCAGTGATTGACGGCCGCCAGCGCCTGCACGAGTGCCAGCAGTTGCGCATCGTCCGGCTGGGCACGGAGCAGTTCGCGAGCCAGCCGATAGGCCTCGCCGCCACGACCGGCCTCGTCCAGCGCGTAGACCAGCAGGCGCAGGGTCTGGCCGTCCTGCGGGTCGTCGATGATCAGTCGTAGCAAGGCCTTGTTATCGCTTCCGGTACGGCCACGAGCCAGTTCGCACATGGCATGCACGCGCAGGCACTCGGCGTCGTTGGGCGCACGTTGCAAGGCCTCTGCGACCAATGCCTCGGCCTTGCCAAAATTGAGGGCACGCAACATCAATCGAGCATAGCGAGCGTAGTACCCCGGGTGCTGGGGCCAGTCGCGAAGCAGGCCGAGTATCAGGGCCTCGGCCTCGGCCAACTGGCCCTCCTCCATCTCGATCCAGAACAGCAGATGACGCGCATCGGCATGGTCCGGCTGTTGACGCAGCAGCTGACCCAGGGTCAAACGGGCATCGGCATTGCGGTCGGCCAGATAGTCGGCACGCGCCGACTCATAGAGCAAGCCAGCATGGCCGGGCTCGCTCTTCAGACCCTGGACCAGTAGGGCGCGTGCCGGCTCGATACGGCGCCGGTCCAGCAGCGCACTGGCCTGAAGCAGCAGTTGGTCGATGCCCAAGCTTGATTGCTCCACGCTCATGACAGCAATACCTGCAACAGCCCGCCGACCGCCCAGGCCAGCACTATGAGTGCGATGCCAGGTAGCAGCCCCTTTGGCTGGGCCAGACCCATCAAGCGGCAGACCGACTGCTCCTGCCGATGCCGCCAGGCAGCAACGCCGGCCAGGGCCAGGCCAAGGGCGCGCAAAAGCAGGGACTGCATTCTGGGAATAGCGATCAGCTCCGGCCCGGCTCGTTGCCACCAAAGCAGCAGACCCAGGTAGATTGCCGCTCCTGCCGCAATAGGAACAACATCCCGTCGCCAGCGCCCGAGACGCAAGCTGTTCAGCGCAAAGCAGCCTAGCGCGGCCGGTGGCCCACCGAAGAATGCGCTCAGGAACAGAACCTGGTTACTGTAGGGGGCTGCCGCCAATGCGCCATTGGCTGGCAAGCTGGGCCGCAGCAAATCCTCACGAACATCGGACATCTTGTGCTTTGCAGCGCCTGCCCACTCCTCCCCAGGTGTGTCCGGCGGCGCCTTGTGCGACCGCATTGTGCCCGCAGCCGGCATCAATGCAAGAGGCAGACCAGGCAGGACGACTTTCAGCGCCGCAGCGGCTGCCGCCCGGCCAGCGCCGGCGCGAACAACTCCATCACCCGCAGCTGCGCGCCGCAGCGGCGGAACACCGAGTTGCGCGACCACAGCATCTGCGGCGAGGCCTCGGTGCCGGTGGCGGCGAGCCACTGCTTTTGCATCTGGCGCCGCGTGTGGCCGTGGCGCGAGAGCCGGCGCGGCTGCAGCTCGCTGCGCGCAACGCGCCGGTCGGCATAGAGCAGATGGCCCAGCGGCTTGGCGCCCAGGCCCTTCAGCGCCTTCCAGGGCCCGGCCAGCGCGCTGGCGTGCAGGGCCGAGCGGGCCCAGACCAGGGGCTGGCCGTCGACCCGCAGGATCACCTCGCGCACCACGGTGCAG
>NZ_JAQOWX010000051.1:0-37840 GCF_028462495.1 Paucibacter sp. XJ19-41 | reverse complement strand
GAGCTGCTGGCGGCCGAGGCCTTGCTGGCGGCCCGGCGCGGCGAGTTCGCGCGCGCGGTCGAGCTGATGCAGCAGGTGGTAGCGCAGAGCCGGCAATGGTCGATGCGGCGCCAGGTGGCGCGGCGCATCCGCCAGACCGTGTCCTGGCTGCTGCAGGACGGCCGGGCCGAGGCGGCCTGCGCGGCGCTGGAACAGGCCCACGCGCTGGAGCTGGAGGAGGTCAGCGAGGCCGGCCGCCAGGACGCCGCCGCCCAGCTGCAGCGCGCCGAGCTGGCCCATGCGCGCAGCCAGCAGGCCCATAGCGAGACCCATGCGCTGGAACTGCAGGCCAAGAACGGCGCGCTGGAGCAGGCGCTGGCGCTGCAGCGCGAGCTGCAGGCCGAGCTGCTGGAGGCCGGCAAGCTGGCCAGCCTGGGCCAGCTGCTGGCCGGCATGGCCCATGAGCTCAACACCCCGCTGGGAACCGCGCTGACCGCGCTGAGCACGGCCGCCGACCTGAGCCGCGCGCTGGGCAGCTGCGTGGCCGGCGGGGCCGTGTCGCGCAGCCGTTTCCTCAGCGATCTGCACAGCTGCGAGCAGGGCGCCGAGCTGGCGCGGCGCAATATCGAACAGGCCCTGGCCCTGGTGCAGGCCTACCAGGCGGCCGGCCAGGCCCCCGATCTGCCGCGCCGCCTGCGCCTGGACACCCTGGTGCGCTCGGCCTGGGAGCGGGCGCTGAGCCCCGGCACCCGGCTGTGCCTGGAGCTGGACGCGGCACTGGAGCTGCACACCCACGCCGAGGCCCTGGGCGAGGTGCTGGTGCAGCTGTTCCAGAACGTCGAGCGCCATGCCTATGCGCCCGGTGCGCCGGGCCATGTGCGGGTGCAGGCCGGCGTGCGCGAGGGTCAGGCGNGCCGAGGCCCTGGGCGAGGTGCTGGTGCAGCTGTTCCAGAACGTCGAGCGCCATGCCTATGCGCCCGGTGCGCCGGGCCATGTGCGGGTGCAGGCCGGCGTGCGCGAGGGTCAGGCGCGGCTGCTGGTGCAAGATCAGGGCGCCGGCATCGCGCCGGAGCTGCTACCGCGCGTCTTCGATCCCTATGTGTCCAGCCAGTTCGGCCGCGGGCGCAGCGGCCTGGGCCTGTTCATTGCGCAGGCGGCCGTGATGCAGCGCCTGCGCGGCCGCATCCGCGTCGAGAGCCGGCCGCGCCAGGGTTGCCGCTTCGAGATTGAGTGGCCGGTGCCGGCATGAGCCGCAGGCAGAATGGCTCGACATGAGCCCTGCAGACTCCCTCCCCGACTGGCTGGCGCAGCAGCGACCGCGCTATCTGGCCCAGCCCACGCTGGCGTCCGAGCTGATGGAGCCGGCGCTGCAGTATTTCGCGGCGCTGCCGCCCGAGCCGGCCAGCGCTGCGGGGGTCGATCTGGCGCTGCTGCTGGTGGAGCTGCTGACCGAGACCATGCGCTATCCGGAGCTTGACGCACTGGTCGCCACCGCCCTGCCCTGGGCCGAGGCCGTGGGCGACCGGGCGGCGCAGAGCACGCTGCAGGTGGCGCTGGGCCGCAGCCATGTGCGTAGCGGTCGCTTCGAGCCGGGTCTGCAGGCGCTGGAGCGCGGCATGGGCCTGGCGCGCGCCGAGGGTCGCCCCGCCTTGCTGGCCCAGGCCTTGATGCAGCTGGGCTTTGCGCTGCAGCGCCTGCAGCAATTCGAGCGCTCGATCGCGGTGAGGCGCGAGGCGATCGCGCTGTGCCGCACCAGCGGCGATGCCGGTCCCTGGGCACAGATGTTCGTCGGCATCGCGCAGTGCGAGCGCGCGCTGGGCCGGCCTGCGGCGGCGCTGGCCGCGCTGGACGAGGGCGTGGCCGTCAATGCCGCGCAGCAGCGCTGGGGTGCAGCGGCCAATGCCTTGTCCGGCGTGATCGAGGAGAAGGTCGCGCTGGGCCAGCTGGAGGCGGCCGCCGCCGATCTGGCGCGCGGCTTCGACTATGTGACCCGGGGCGGCGACAAGGTATCGATGGCACGCACCGAGATGCGCTGCGCCGAGGGCGTCTGGCTGGCGGCCAAGGGCCAGACCGAGGCGGCGGTGCATGCCTTGGAGGAGGTGCTGGCGCATTACGAACAGCGCCGCGCGCTGCCGCAGATCTCGCGCCGGCTCAAGCAGCTGGCGCCGCTGCTGGCCCGGCTGGGGCGGGTCGACGAGGCCCTGGCCGCGCAGGCGCGCGCCTACGAGCTGCAGCTGGACGATGTGCGCGAGGCCGCTCGGCAAGACCTGACCCTGCATCACCAGCGCCTGCAGCTGGAGCACGCCCAGGCTGAACGACTCAGCGCCGAGCAGCATGCGGCCGCCCAGGCCGAAGGCATGCGGCGCCTGCAGGCGCTGCAGCAGCGCCTGGTCGAGGCCGGCAAGCTGGCCAGCCTGGGTGCCCTGGTGGCCGGCGTGGCCCACGAGCTGAACACCCCGCTGGGCTCGGCGCTGACGGCCGCCAGCACCGCCGCCGAGCAGCTGCAGCAGCTGGCCGGCGACAGCGCGGCCGGCCGGCTGACGCGCAGCCAGTTCGAGCGCCTGCTGCAGCAATGCCAGCAGTCCTGCGCGCTGGTGACGCGCAGCCTGGAGCGCACCATCGCGCTGCTGTCCAGCTACGACAAGCTCAAGATCGAGGCCGAGCCGCGCCAGCAGGTGCAGCTGGCCGCACTGCTGCGATCGGTCTGGCAGCGCGGCTGCGCCGAGGGTGAGGAGCAGCCGCTGCAGCAACAGCTGCTGCTCGACTTCGATGCCCGGCAGCGCGCGATGGTCGCACCCGAGGCCCTGAGCGAAGTGCTGGCCCAGCTCTTCGACAACGCCCGTCAGCATGCCTATGGCGGCGGCCCCGGCCAGGTGCGGGTCGAGATCGATATGGCCGAGGCTGTACTGCTGCGCCTGCGGGTGCGCGATGCCGGTGCCGGCATCGCGCCCGAGCTGCTGCTGCGCATCTTCGACCCCTATGTCTCCAGCCAGTTCGGCCGCGGCCGCAGCGGCCTAGGCCTGTTCATCGCCTATGTGACCTGCAGCCAGCGCCTCGGGGCGCGGCTGAGCGTGGACAGCGAACCGGGCCGGGGCAGCTGCTTCGAGATCGAGTGGGCCCCTGCCTGAGAGCTTGTGAATTTTCTACTGCGCCACCGCCATGCGTCGTTGGCCGGTGCTCGGAATCCTCACGTACAGGAAGTACGTTCCGGTTCCTGTGCGCCGTCCGCCTCGCCTGACGGCGGCTCGCTACGAAAATTTCACAAGCTCAAGCCGCCGCGCTCAGCGGCGCGCCAGCCACTCGATCAGCGCATCCAGCACCGGCCGCCCCTTGGCCGCGGCCTGCTCGTCGTTCAGCAAGGCCACCACCACCCACAGCCGGCCGCGCGCATCGGGCATATAGCCGGCCAGCGCCATCGCATTGCGCAGGGTGCCGGTCTTCAGGCGTGCCCGGCCCTCGGCCGGCCCGCCCTTGAAGCGCCGCGCCAAGGTGCCGTCGACGCCGGCCACCGGCAGGCTCACCAGCAGCTCGGGGCCATGGCGGCCGCGCTGGGCCGCTTGCAGCAGGGCCGCCAGCTGGGCCGGCGTGATGCGCTCGCTGCGCGACAGGCCGGAGCCGTTGTCCAGCACCAGGCCCTGGTCGGCAATGCCCTGCTCGGCAAACCAGGCCCGCACCACGCGCTCGGCCGCCGCCGCCGTGGGCTCGCCTGGCACCGCTGCGGCCGCGCCCAGTCGCAGATAGGTCAGCCGGGTCAGCGCATTGTCGGAGCGCTTCATCATCGGAAACAGGTCCTCGATCAGCGGCCGACCCTGATGACTGGCCAGCACGACAGCGCCCGCCGGCGTCGCGGCCTCGCGGTCCGGGCCCTCGATCACGCCGCCCAGCTCGCGCCAGAGCTGGCGCAGAGACTGCGCCGCCAGCCATTGGCGGTCGACCAGATTGAGCTCGGGCGCGGCGCGGCAGTGCTTCGGAAAGCCGCCTTGCAGCATCACGACCACGCCGCCCGCGTCGCGGCCGAGCTCGGGCACCCGCCAGTCGCGCGCCCAGTCGGCGCAGGGCCGCTCATTGAGCGTCAGCCGGCTGGTGTCGACCTTCATGCCGGGCCAGGCCGGGAACAGCCGGGCCTGCACCCGCTCGCCGTCGGACTGCAGCAGGTAGCGCAGCAGCTGGCCGTTCAGGTTCAGCGCGTCGGGGATCACGTTGTAGGGGAACTCGGGCGCCTCGTCGAAGGGCGCGGCACCCAGGTCGGCACGCGCCGGAAGGAAGAGCTGGCGGTCCACCACCAGGCCGCCCTGAATCTCGCGCACGCCCTGCTCGCGCAACTGGCGCAGCATCAGCCACAGCGCGCCCCAGTCGAGCGCGCTGTCGGCGCCACCGCGCAGATACAGCGGGCCGGCCAGCCGCTCTCCCTGCGGCGCGGCCTCGGCCAGCAGCTCGCTGCGGCCGCGGCTGTGCGGCCCCAGCCGGTCCAGCGCGACGATGGCCGTCACCAGCTTCATCGCCGAGCCGGGCTGCATCGCGCGATCCGCCTGCAGGCGCAGGCCCTGGTCCGGCGCGTCGAGCGCAAAGGCCACGACGCCCAGCGCGCTTTCGGGCATGCCGGCCGCATCCAGCGCCGTCCTGACCTCGGCGGGCAGCGAGGGCGCAGCGGGCTGCAGGCTGGCGCAGCCGGCCAGGCTCAGCGTGGCCAGCAGCAGGCTCACCGAATGAGCCAGTCGGGACAAGGAACTCGAGGACATGACGGTATCGATAGGGCCGGGATGGCTTGCGACTGTAGCGCCTGGCTGCCGCCCAAGCCGGGCCCGCATTCCAACAGGTTATATGCACGCGACAAGCATTCATCGGGGCCAGCGCAACAAACAGGTGGCAGCCCTATGGTGGCAAACCCGGAGTGTGCTTGATCATGAATGCAAGCCGAGAGCGGCCTGCCGGCCCACGAGGCCGAAGGGCAAGGCGGGCACACCAATCATTCGTCGGGGACGCGCCAGCGTCATGACAAGTCCAAAAAGGAGTAGTACCTTGAAACTGAGCAAACTCGCACGCAGCCTTGCGCTGATAGGCATCGGCGCGCAAGCCTTGAGCGCTGCATGGGCGCAAAACACCGCGCCGGTACAAAGAGTCGAGCGGGTGGAAATCACCGGTTCCAGCATCAAGCGTCTCAGCGGTGAGGGCGCACTGCCGGTGCAGGTCATCACCGGCGCCGAATTGAACAGCAAGGGCATCACAACGGCCGAGCAGATGCTCAGCCAGATGGGCATCAACGGCACCGGCGCCGACAGCGCAGTGGCCAATAACAATGTGTTCGGCAGCGACACCGACCGTCTGACCGGCGGCTCGGCCAATGCCAATCTGCGCGGGCTGGGTCCCGGCAGCACCCTGGTGCTGTTGAACGGCCGCCGCATCTCCACCCATGGCATGAGCGGCGGCGCGGTCGACCTGAACGCGATCCCGATGGCCGCCGTGGCGCGGGTCGAGGTGCTGAAGGACGGCGCCTCGGCGATCTACGGCACCGATGCGATCGGCGGCGTGATCAACTTCATCCTGAAGAAGGACATGGAAGGCGTCGATATTGCCGTCAATTACTCGCAGCCGCTGGAATCCGGCGGCGGCACCAAGCGCCGCGCCAGCATCACCGGCGGCTTCGGTAATCTGGACCGCGACCGCTTCAACATCCTCGGCAGCCTGACTCTGGACAAGGACGACATCCTGCGCGGCAGCGAGCGCAGCTGGGCCAATGGCTTCCAGCCTGGTCGCTATCTCTCGCCCGATTCGTCCAGCCACCCGTTTGCCAACATCATCAACCTTGCCAACACGGCCCTGGGCGCCACCGGCTCCACTGTCGGCAATGGCGACGCCACCAAATACACGCGTATCAATCTGCTCAGCATGCAGGGCGACTGCGATGCCATCGCGACCGGCGTGCAGTACCAACCTCAGCTGTGGAACGCCGCTCAACCGGCGAATCGCTACCTCTGCAACACCGACTCCGGCAGCCAGTACATGCTGGCTGCGCCGAACGACGCCTACAACCTGCCGACGCGTGGCAACTTCCTGATCAACGACCGCCACACGGCCTTCGTCGAACTGACCGCCTCGCGCACCGAAAGCAAGGCCGAGCTGACGCCGGCACAGTTCAGCACCACTGCAGCGGCAGGCAACCACTACCCGGTCAACGGTCCCCATTACCTGAACCTGAAGGACTACGGCGTCAACGACTTCGACCCGACCAAGCCGATCGCCTACCGATGGCGCATGCAGGACTTTGGCAACCGCGTGATCGAGAACGTGTCGGAGAACCAGCGCCTGGCCGCAGGTCTGGACGGCGAGATCGGCGCCTATGCCTACAAGCTGGGACTGTCGAGCGCCAAGGCCGAGGCCTGGTCCAACCTGATCGACGGCTATGCCTACACCGCCAAGCTCAACACGGCACTGAAGACCGGCCTGATCAACCCCTGGCTCAAGCCCGGCGAGAAGCAGACCCAGGCCGCGCTGGAGCTGATCGAATCGACCAAGGCGCGCGGTCGTCTGCAGGGCGGCGAAACCACCTTGACCCAGTTCGACGGCGCGCTGTCGGGCGAGCTGTTCAAACTGCCGGCCGGCTCGCTGGACTTCGCGCTGGGCTTTGATCTGCGCAAGGAGACCTATGAGTTCGCGCCGCAGCCCGACGCCTTCAACTGCGTCTCCGGCATGAGCAACGGCGCCAATGATGTGCTGCTGTGCCCCGGCAACAGCGCCATCGGCAAGCAGTCGCGCGACATCAAGGCGGTTTACGGCGAACTGGCCGTGCCCGTGTTCAAGGGGCTGGATCTGCAACTGGCCTTGCGCCATGACCGCTACAGCGACGTCGGCAGCACCACCAATCCCAAGATCGCCTTCCGCTACCAGCCCAACGATGTCTTCCTGCTGCGCGGCTCGGTCAACACCGGCTTCAAGGCCCCGAGCTTCCAGCAGCTGGCGCCCAACACGGCGCCGCTGCTCGATACCTCGGACTGGCGCGATCCGGCGCAATGTCCGGTCGCCGATCCAGCCAACCCGAACTGCGCACGCCGGCTGGACTACATCGTCACCGGCAACCCCAATCTGAAGCCCGAGAAGTCCAAGCAAGGCACGATAGGTATCGTCGTGTCGCCGGTGCGCGACCTGACGATGTATGCCGACTACTGGCGTATCGATCTGGACGACCGTCTGCGCAAGCTGACGCTGTCCGAAGTGAAGAATAACTACGCGCTGTTCTCGGACCGCTTCGCCCGCGACGCCTCCGGCCGCGTGACCCTGGTCACCACCGGCTGGGAAAACGCCGCCGACAGCTCGACCAAGGGCCTCGACTGGGGCGCCGCTTACCAGTTCAAGCACACGAGCGGCACCTGGCGTGCCAGCATCAACGGCACCCATATGCTGAGCCACAAGGAGCGTGCGCTGGCGAACCTGCCGCTGCAGGAGCTGGTCGGCGAGTTCTCGCTGCGCACGCTGTACCTGCGCGACAAGTTCAGCGCCGATCTGGGCTGGGGTCGGGACGACTGGAGCGCCACGCTGACGACGGTCTACAAGTCCGGCTACAAGGACCAGGACATGACCCGCTTCGGCACGCCGCGCCGCAACGTCAACAGCTACACGACCTTCAACCTGTTCGGCAGTTACACCGGCTTCAAGAACATGGTCATCACCGCCGGGCTGAACAATCTGCTCGACACGGCACCGCCGTTCAGCTATCACAACGTCGATGACGTGGTCGGTGCCGGCTGGGATCCGCGCGTCGGTGACCCGTTCGGCCGCACACTGTCGCTGTCGCTGCGCTACTCGTTCAGGTAAGCCTGCAAGCCAGCAAGTCCAAGGCCCGCCGATGGTGGGCCTTGGCGCGTGAGGGCTCAGTTCGCCAAGCTGATCGTCGAGCCCACCACGCCCTCGGCATTGAGGATCTCGAGCTGGTCGCCCTGGCGGCGCACGGTGAAGCAGCCTTCCTTGCCCTCGCGCATCTTGCGCCAGATCGTGCAGTAGCCCTTGTCGTCGAGGCGCCAGGTGCCGCTGTCATTGCCGCCCGGATAGAAGAGCTGCATCGTGCCGTCGGCGCGCATCTCCCACTGGGTGACCACGCCGCTGGCCTTGATGGTCGAGCGGTGCTTCTTGCCGACCAGGGTCTGCTGGATCTCCTGCGGCGACAGCAGCACGGCCTCCTGGGCCCAGCCGGCCGGCGCAAACAGCGGGGCGAACAGCGCTGCGGCCAGTCCGAGCGCGCGTGTGGGATGGTGGGGCAGCATGGCGATCTCCCGGACATCAAAGGGACAAGGCTGCCATTCTTGCGGCCGGGCGATCGCCCGCCATCCCCAGAACAGCGTAGCGCGCGGCCCGCTCAGAGCAGGGTCAGGCAGCCCGCCGCGACATCCATCTCGACCTGCAAGCCCAGCGGCAAGGCGATATGCGGGCGGCAATGGCCCGAAGGCCAGCCGGCCAGCATCGGCTTGCCCAGCGGGCTCAGCAGATCGGCCAGCACCGCGTCGGGCGATTCGGCGTCGCTGAAGCTGCCGATCAGGAAACCGGCCGCCGCGTCGAGCACACGGGCCTGGCGCAGTTGCACCAGCAGACGGTCAACCCGGTACGGCGCCTCGCCGACATCTTCGATGAACAGAATCGCGCCCTCGGCGCGCGGCGCCCAGGGCGTGCCGAGCAGGGCCGCGAAGACCGCCAGATTGCCGCCGATCAAGCGGCCCGCCGCGCACTGACCCTGGTTCAGGCCATGGGCCGGCAGGGCCGGTGCGATCTGCTCGCCGACGGCCAAGCCGCGATGCAGCAGGCTGAACAAGGCATGGGCGTCGGCGCTTGCGTCGGCGTCGAGTAGGTTGGAGGCGGGCATCGGCGCATGCAGGCCGACCAGCCCCATGCCGTCGCGCAGCGCGTGCAGCGCGGTGATGTCGCTGAAGCCGATCAGCAGCTTCGGGTGGCGGCGCAGCAGGTCGGTGTCGATCTGCTCCAGCAGCCGCGCGCAGCCATAGCCGCCGCGCAGCGCCAGCACCGCGTCGACCTCGGGGTCGGCGAAGGCGGCATGCAGATCAGCCAGGCGCTGCGCGTCGCTGGCGGCCAGATAGTCCAGATGTGTGGGGCCGGCGCAGCCGGGGAACAGCTTGGCCTTGAAGCCATGGGCGGCCAGCAGGGCCGGCACACGCTCCAGGCTGCCGGGCGCAGGCGGGCCGGCCGGCGCGATCAGGCCCAGCGTCGCGCCATAGGGCAGCGCGGGGATCAGCCGAGCGCTCATGCCGGCAGCCGCAAGCCGTCCAGCGCAATCGGGCTGGGGCGGCCGGAAATCAGCTCGGCCAGGATGCGGGCCGAGCCGAAGGAGAAGGTGAAGCCCAAAGCGCCATGGCCGACATTGAGCCAGAGATTGCGCACCGGGCAGGCGCCCAGGATGGGCGCGCCGCTGGGCGTGGCCGGGCGCAGACCGGCCCAGGTGCTGGCGGCCTCGTAGTCGGCCGCCTGCGGGAACATTGCCCGCACCGCGCGCTGCAAGGAGGCGATGCGCTGCGGATCGATGCGGGCATCGTTGCCGACCAGGTCCACCATGGCCGCCACGCGCAGCTGCTCACCGATGCGGGCGTACAGCACCTTGCGCTCGAAGTCGGTCACGCTGACCTCGGGCGGGCGATGCCGGTCGCCGATCGGCGCGGTCAGGCTGTAGCCCTTCAGCGGGTAGATCGGCAGGTTCAGGCCGGCGCTCTTGCCCAGGCCGCGGCTGTGCAGGCCGGCGGCCAGCACAAAAGCATCGGCCGGCAGCTCGCCGGCATCGGTCTGCAGCGCCACCGCCCGGCCCTGCGAGAGCACAAAGCCCTGGGCCTGCGCCCGCACGACGCCTTGGAACTGGCCATGCCGAGCCAGGCGCTCGGCCAGCTGCAGGCACAGCCGGTGGCAGTCGGCCACGGCCTCGCCCTCGGTGAAGATGCCCCCGGCCAGCTGGGCATCGCCGTCGGCCAGCGCCGGCTCCAGCGCCACACATTCCTCGTGGCTCAGTGCCCGCTCCGCCGCGTCACCATGAGCGCGCACGCGCGCGGCCACACGCGCGAATTCATCGGGCTTGCGGTAGACCACCAGCTTGCCGGGCGCACGCAGCGCGATGTCGTCGGCGTCGAGCCGGGCGCTGCGATGCAGCTCGGCGAACGCGGCCTGGCTCAGCGCGCCGAGCTCCAGCAGCCGCGCCGTCGTGCGGCGGTTCACCGGGCCGCGGCAGGCGCGCAGGAACTGCAGCATCCAGGCCCATTGATGCCAGCGCAGTTCGGGCTTGAAGCGCAGCGGCCCGTCGGCATCGAGCAGCCAGCGCAGCGCCTTCAGCGGCACGCCCTCGTCGGCCAGCGGCGAGACATAGCGGTAGCTGAGCTGGCCGCCGTTGGCGCGGCTGGCCCCTGAGGCCAGCGCGGCTTCGCGCTCCAGCAGTGTGACCTTATGGCCGCGCTCGGCCAGGGCCCAGGCGGTCGTCAAGCCGACCACCCCGCCCCCGATCACCACAATATATTGACTCATCCCGACTCTTGGACACTGATCTGCCGGCAGAGTAAGGACAAGCCGGGCTCAGGACCAATGAAAGCGCGAGCGCCGCCTATAACCTGGCCGCATGTGGCCTCAGCCGAGCACCGCGGCCATCGCCACGGCCGTGGCCTCGACATTCTTGCTGTTGAGCCCGGCCACGCACATGCGGCCCGAACGCACCAGATAGACGGCGAACTCGTTCTTCAGCCGGTCCACCTGCTCGGCCGACAGGCCGGTGTAGCTGAACATGCCGCGCTGGGTCAGGAAGTAGTCGAAATTGCGGCCCGGCTGCTTGGCGCTGAGCACCTCGAACAGGCTGTTGCGCATCGCCATGATGCGCTGGCGCATCTCGGCCACCTCGCCCTCCCACAGCGCCCGCAGCGTCGCATCGCTGAGCACGCGGGCCACGATCTGGCCGCCGTGCAGCGGCGGGTTCGAGTAGTTGCGACGAATCATGAATTTCAGCTGGCCCAGCACATTGACGGCCTGGGCCGCGTCGGGGCAGACCACGCTCAGCGCGCCGCAGCGCTCGCCATACAAGCTCATGCTCTTGGAGAAGCTGTTGGCGACAAAGAAGGACAGGCCGGCGTCGGCCATCGCGCGGATCGCGAAGGCGTCTTCCTCGATGCCCTCGCCATAGCCCTGGTAGGCCAGGTCCAGGAAGGGCAGCAGCTCGCGCTCGGCCAGCACCGGGATCAGCTCGTCCCACTGGAAGGGGGTCAGGTCGACGCCGGTCGGGTTGTGGCAGCAGGCGTGCAGCAGCACGACACTGTGCTTGGGCAGGGCGCGGATGGCGTCGAGCATCTCGGCGAAGCGCACGCCGCCGGTCTTGGCGTCGTAATAGGGATAGGTCTTGACCGCTATGCCGGAGCCTTCGAACACCGCGCGGTGGTTGTCCCAGGTCGGATCGGAGACATAGATGGCGCTGTCGGGGAAGTAGCGCTTGAGGAAATCGGCGCCGACCTTCAGGCCGCCGCTGGAGCCCACGCTCTGGATCGTCACCGTGCGTGCGCGCACCGGATGGTGCTCGCCGAACAGCAGGGCCTGCACCGCGCTGCGGAAATTGGCCGCGCCCTCCATCGGCAGATAGGGCCGGGCACCGGCCTCGGCCACCACGGCCAGCTCGGCGCGACGCACCGAGTCCAGCATCGGGATGCGGCCGTCGTCATCGAAATAGATGCCGATCGACAGATTGATCTTGCCCGCGCGCTCGTCCTTCTGGAAGGCTTCGTTGAGGCTCAGGATGGGGTCGCCTGCGTAGGCGTCGACGTGCTTGAACATGGTGTGCAACTCCAATCGGGACAGCCGGCATTATGGGCCGGCTCGCAGGCCGTAGCGCTCCAGGATGCGGCGCCAGGCGCCGTCCTCGCGCATCGCCAGGAAGGCGCGCTCCAGTTCGGCCTGGCGGGCCAGCCAGGGCGAGGCCCGCGCCAGCACCACATGGGGCGGCTCGCCGGCCAGCAGCCAGGGCTGCTTGATCAGGCCCAGCCCGGCTTCGCGCAGCAGCAGATCGCCCTCGCGCTCCGGCGCCACCGCGATGTCGAGCCGGCCGCGCGCCACCATCTCCAGCGCCGCCCGGTAGTCATTGACCTCCTGGCGCTGCAAGCGGGTATCGGCATCGAAGGCGCGGCCGTAGCGCTTGCCGCGATGCACGGCAATGCTGCGGCCGCCCAGATCGTCCAGGCTGCGCACCGGCGCGGCGTCGGGCCGGGTGTAGAAGGCCTTGTCCTCGCTGGGCAGCACGACGCGGGTGTAGCTGAGAAAGAGCTCGCGCTCCGGCGTGCGCAGCGGGCCCAGCATCAGATCGGCCTCGCCCTGCTCCATCAGCTTGAAGGCCCGTGCCGACGGCACCTCGGCATAGCTGACACGCCAGCCCAGGCGGCGCGCCGCCTCGTTCATCAGATCGTAGTAAAGCCCGGTCGCCCCACTCTCGACAAAGATGCGGAACGGCGGATCGGCGCTGCCCACCACACGCAGCAGCGCCGGCTGGGCCTGCAAGGCCGGCAGCAAGAACAGCGCACTCAACAGCAGACAACAGTGACGGCGGACTCGCATCGTGGCGGGTGGATCTCCCTGAAGATCCAGCATACAGGCCGAAGTCTGCTTTGCCGGCGCGCGCCACTGACAACTCTTACAGGGTCACCCGCGAATCGGTGGGGCCAGCCAGCGCAGCCAGCGACCGTGCGGATGCGAGCAGGCCAGCACCGCCTGGCGCAAGACCCCGGCGGCCCATTGCAGGGTCCACAAGGTGTCGCCCGCCCCGCAAGCCGCCGGCAGCGCCAGCGCCGGCGGGCGCAGCGCGGCGGCCTCGGCGCTGAGCCAGATCAGGCCGCGCTCGCGCAACAGGCGCTCGATGGCGACGCGATGCCGGGCCAGCGCCCCGGCCTCGAAATAGCTCAGCACCCAGCTGTTGAACAGCACCGGCTGAACGCCGGCCGGCAGGCCGTCCAGCCAGGGCTCGATCTCGGCCAGGCAGTCCTCGGCCCGGCGCAGCGGATGGGCGGCCGTGCGCGCCAGCACCAGCGCCTGATCGAGCCGGCGCGCGCGCTCGCGGTCATGCGGCCACAGACAGGCGCGCAGCCAGCGCACCGCCGCCTCGTCCCGCACATCGATGGGCGCCGGGTCCAGGCCCAGCCGGCTTTGCAGCCGCCAGGGCTTGGGCGGCGGCGGCGCGGCATCACCCCGCCACTCGCAATTGATGGTCGGTCGCTCAGCCGCTGCCGGCGCGCCGAGCGCAAAGCCGCCGTAGTCATAGCGGTAGGCGTCGACGCCCAGATTCAGCCCGGCGCTGCAGCCGAAGTCCAGCAGGGCCAGGTCTTGCCGGCCGCTCAACGCGCTGATGTGCTGCAGCGCCGGCCACAGCACCGCGCAGCGGCCGATCTCGTTGGTCTGGGTGCTGCGCGAGCGCAGCTGCGCGATCAGCGCCGACCGCTGCCGGCGCACGAAGTCCAGCAGCAAGTCCGGCAGCTCGGCATCGGGCAGGCGGGTCCCGCCGACGCTGGGGTAGTAGGCGGCCAGCCCATGGTCCGCGCCAGAGAGAATCCGTTCGTGCAGCGCCGCCAGCAGCAGATTGGGCCGGCGCTGCGTGGCCGGCGCCTCGGCCATCAGGGCCAGCAGCTCGGCCGAATCGGCCACGCTGCGGCAGATCGCGACATAGAGCGGGTCCTGCGGGCATTCGACCTCGGCGAAGTGACGGTACTGAGCCGCCCATTGATCCAGTGTCTGGCTGTCTTCATTCATGGCGCAAGCCTAAGGCCGGGCCGCCGCGATGAATGTCGGCTACCCGACAATGGGGCCATGTCAGACGATCTGCCGGCCCTGCTGCGCGCCAACTTCCCGGCGCTGACGCTGAGCGCCCTCCAGTGCTCAAGACTGAACAGCCTGGTCACCGAGCGCAGGCTGGCGCGCGGCCGCAGCCTGTTCGTCCAGGGCCAGTCGACCGCTGCCTTCTATGGCCTGGCCGAGGGCGAGATCGAAACCCGCTTCACCGCAGCCGACGGCGCGATCTCGGTGCTGGAGCATGTGCAGCCGCCCCAGCTCTTCGGCCTCGCCGCCTTCGCCACCGGCCGACCCTCGGCCTACGAGGCGCTGGCCCGCCGGCCCAGCCGGCTCTGGGTGTTCGGCCCGCAGGCCTATCGGCTCTTGATGGACGAGGTGCCGGGTTTTGCCCGCGCCCTGCTCAGCGAGTTCGCACAGCGCTATGCCGGCACCCTGGGTCTGCTGGAAGCCGCGCGCCACCGCAGTGCGGTCGAGCGTTTTGGCCTGGCCCTGAGCCAGCTGGCGCGCGAGCGCAGCGACGGCCCACCCGACGCCGACGGCTGGCAGGCCATCGCCGCCACCCAGGCCGATCTGGCCGCGCTGGCCAATCTGTCGCGCCAGACCGTCAACGCGCTGCTGCGCGAGGCGGTGGCCCAGGGGCGGCTGCGCAGTGGCTATCGGCGACTGTGGCTCAGATCTTGAGCGCCGCCTCGATGTCCTCGCGCAGCTTCTCGGGCGCGTCATTGGGCGCATAGCGCTTGATCACCTGGCCGTCGCGGCCGACCAGGAACTTGGTGAAGTTCCATTTGATCGCCTCGGTGCCGAGGATGCCGGGCTTTTCGCCCTTCAGCCATTTCCACAAGGGGTGGGCCTCGGCGCCATTGACCTTGATCTTGGCCATCATCGGGAAGCTGACGCCGTAGTTCAGCTCGCAGAAGGAGGCGATCTCCTCGTTGCTGCCGGGATCCTGGCCGCCGAACTCGTTGCTGGGGAAGCCCACCACGACCAGGCCGCGCGCCGCATAGTCTTCCCAGAGCCGCTCCAGCCCGGCGAACTGCGGCGTGAAACCGCAGGCGCTGGCGGTGTTGACGATCAGCAGCACCTTGCCGCGCTGGCTGGCCAGATCGGCCGGTTCGCCCTTGATGGACAGGGCCTGGAAGTCGTAGACGGTCTGGCTCATGGCAGCGCTCCTCTGATTGGGAAGCGATGCTAGCTCAATGGCCCCCGTTGCGCTCAAGCGCCGCCAGCACGGCGGCCGCGACGATGCAGGCGCCGCCGATGGCGGTCTTCAGGTCCAGGCTGCCGCCGCCCAGCCAGAGCGCCGAGATGGCCGCCGCCGGCACCTCGACCAGCATCACGATGGCCGTCACATTGGCCGGCAGGCGCCCGGCGCCGTACTGCAAGGCCAGATTCGAGAAGAAGAACAGCACGGCCATGCCGGTCAGCGGCAGCAGCCAGATCCAGCCCGGCAGGCTGGGCCAGGGCACCAGGCCTTGGACCCCCATCAGCAACGCCGCCGAACCGGCCACCAGCACGCCACCGCTGAACATGGCCAGCGCCCGGGCATGGGCGCCCCGGTGTGATTCGCGCTTGAGCATCACATTGTTCAGCGCGAAGGTGAAGCCACCCAGCACACCCAGCCAGTCGGCCAGGCCGGAGGGCAGCGGGAAACCGCCCTGCTCCGGCGCCAGCACCACGGCCGCCCCGCCCAGCGCCAGCACCATGCGCAGCAGGGCCAGCCCGGTCAGCCGTTCGCCCAGGATCAGCCGCGCCAGCAGCACGGCCCACAGCGGCATCAGATAGAACAGCAGCACCACCCGCACCACATCGCCCAGCGCCACGCCCCAGTTGAAGGCGGTATTGGTGGCGCCGGCGGCCAGCATGATCAGCCACAGCGAGGGGGTGCCGAGAAACTCGCGCCAGGCACGGCCGGCGCTCAGGCTGATGACGCCCAGCGAGATCAGATAAAGCGTCACCGTGGCCCACAAGGGGTGCAGGCCGGCGGCCTGGAACTGCCGGAACGGCCACCAGGACAGCCCCCAGATCAGGGCATTGAAGATCAGCGCGAGGTAGGCCAAGACAAGAGAAGCGACTAGGGGTAGGCAAGCCCGGTTGGCTGGCCGCAACATCCTGGCCCAAAGCACGGGGAAAACTCTGCAAATTGCTGGCTAGACGGTGCGCCGCCGGCCAACAATGCCCAGGGTTTATAGCATGGCGAAATGCCGGCCCTAGGCCTTCCAATCGGCGGGCGCACGCGGGTCGCCCCGGCGCGCCGGCACCAACACTATCTATGGGAGAACAGCTCTTGGATCATCTGGCCTGCTTCACGCCGGGGGACTTGCGGTCGAACCCGGCGCCCACCCTGGACGGCTATCGCTGGCGTTTGCTGGCGCAGGGGGACTCCTGGTTCTCGAACGCCGCCGCCAAGCTGGATGCCCATGCCAATCTGCTGCAGGAACTGGTCTTCAAGCAGCCGGCGGCGGCCGTCAACTGCGCCGGCCAGGGCGAGGGCCTGGCCCATCTGGTCGATCTGCAGGCCCAGCCCGATTTCGTGCGGCTGCTGACCGGCGCCGACGCGCCGGCCTGGGACGGCGTGCTGCTGTCGGTGGGCGGCAATGACCTGATTGCCGCCGCCCGCGTGCTGGCCCACCCCGAGACCCGCCCCGGGCAAGACCCGACCCCGGCGGCCGGGCTGACCCCGCTGCAGCTGCGCCTGCTGCGCCACCAGACCGAGTGGGGCCCGCCCTCGCATGGCGTGGCGCGCTATTTCTCCGAGCCGGGCTGGCAGACGCTGGCGGCCTATCTGAGCGCCAATCTGCGCCATCTGCTGAGCCTGCGCGACCAGGGGCCGGCCGCCGGCAAGCCGGTCTTCATGCACTGCTATGCGGTGCCGATGCCGCGTCCGGCCGGCACCGAGGGCGCCGGGCCCTGGCTGTACCCGGCCTTCAAGGCCTACAACATCCCCAGCGCCGACTGGGCGGCGGTCAGCCGCCTGATGGTGATGCATCTGGCCCAGCTGCTGAAGAGCCTGGCGGCCGATACGGCGGCCTACCCGGGCCTGCATGTATTCGACTCCACCGCCGTGCCGCTGGCCCTGGCCACGCCCGGCAGCGCCGGCATCAGCGGCGACTGGTACAACGAGATCCATCTGAACCACAGCGGCAGCTTCAAGATCGCGCGGGCCTGGTCGGAGCATATCGAGGCGGTGCTGAACCGGCCCGCCGCTCCTCAGGCCCGCACCCAGACCGTGCCGGGCACCCGCAAGGCCTGACCCTCATCCCAGCGCTGGCGCAGGCGACGGATCTCCGACAGCAGGCGGGCCTGGTCGGCCTCGGCCAGCAGCCGGCGCAGATCGGCATCAAAGGCGGCCATCCGGCCTTGCACGGCAGCCGCCTGCTCGGCACGCTGCTGCAGGGAGTTCGTGATCGACTGCTCGACCCGGTCCGCCGCCTCGGCCTGGCCGATCCGGCGCAGGCACCGCGCCTGGGTCTGCAGGCCGCGCAGCTGCAGCAGCCGCCGCATCTGGCTGCCCCCTTCCTGCAGCAGCTGCTCGCAGTAGCGGCAGGCCAGCGCCGCGTCGCCGTCGGCCTCGGCCAGCAGGGCCAGCTCCAGTTGCAAGGCCAGTTGCAGGATCAGCCAGCCCTGGCTGCTGGACCGCTCGAACAGCTGCCGCATCTGCTCGCGCACCTCGGGCGCGGCATGACGACGGCGCCGCCAGCGCAGCACATTGGCGTCCCACTGGCTGCGCAGATAGGCCTGCGGCAGTCCCACCGCCAGACGCTCGCCTTCGGCCAGGTAGCGCGAGGACCGGGTCAGCGCGGCCAGGGCGGCGGCATGGTCACCACGCTCGAGATGGGCGTCATGCACGGCGCAGACCAGATGCAAGGTGTTCGAGAAGCGCAACAGGTCACGCGGCTCGGGGGCGGACTGACGCTGAAACCCGAGCGCCTCCAGCATGAAGCGTTCGGCGGCCTGCTCGTCACCCATCCACAAATAGCACATGGCGACCCGCTCCAGCGCCATCGCCGCCCCGGCCGAATGGCCCAGAGCCAGCGCGTCCCGCAAGGCGAGGTCTGCGGCGCGCAGGGCCGGCTCGCAGCAGGAACTCTGGTTGTAGGCAAAGGACATCAGCGCCAGCAGTTCAACACGCTCGGGGCTGGGGCCGGCGACCCGCGCCAGCGCCTCCTGGCCGACCGTCAGCATGGCCTCGAAACGCTCGAACTTGCTGAGGCTACGCAGCTTCAGCAGCAGGGCGCGCAGCCGCAGCCCCGTCTCGGGTGCCGGCGCAGCCAGCAAGGCATCGATCCCGGCAAGCACCGGCTCGAACTGTCCGAGGCCGTAGCGCCGCTCAGCTTCGTCCAATCTCGCCAGCCACTGCTGCCGAACCGCCGCTTCATCGCCCATTTCTGCCCTCGCGCCCGCCATGCCCGGCGCCTGTTTGTAGCAGAACGGCCGGCGGGGCGTGGCCTCAGTGGCAGTCGCTGCGCGCCAGCTTCAGCAGGCGTTCCAGCTCCTCGGGGTGGCGCAGGCAGTTGTTGTGGTGCCAGCGCTTGATCAGCCACATGGTGCCGGCGACGACGATGCCGAAGATCGTGATCGCGCCGAAGGCCGACATGCCGAACTTGGTCATGCCGGTATAGAGCGCGCCCAGGCCCAGGATGCAGGCCTGCTCGTTGAAGTTCTGCACCGCGATCGAGCGGCCGGCCCCCATCAGGTTGTGGCCGCGATGCTGCAGCAGCGCGTTCATCGGCACGACCAGGAAGCCGCCGATGCCGCCCAGCACGATCAGAAAAGGCGCGGCCACCCAGACATTGCTGATCACATTCATCAAGATCACCAGCAATCCCATCGCGATGCCCAGCGGGATCACCGCAGTGGCGCGCTCCAGCCGCATATACATCGAGGCGACGACGGCACCGACCGCCGTACCGATCGCCACCACACCGACCAGGCTGGAGGCCTGGGTCGTGCCATAGCCCAGCGCGGCGGCGGCCCAGGCCAGCACGATGTAGCGCAGATTGCCGGAAACGCCCCAGAACAGCGTCGTCGTGGCCAGCGAGATCTGGCCCAGCTTGTCCTGCCAGAGGCGGGAATTGCAGTTGGCGAAGTCGCGCACCAGGCCCAGCGGCCCCAGGCCGACCGGCTGCAGCGGCGCGTCGGTGCGCGGGATGCGCAGATTGAACAGGGCTGCGATCACATACAGCCCGACCAGGCTGGCAATCGCCGCCTGCGGCGCGCTGTGAATGCCGGGCAAGCCCAGGCTCAGCAGCCAGGCCGAGGCATGCGGGCCGACCAGCTGCCCGCCCAGCAGCACGCCCAGGATGATGGAAGCAATCGTCAGCCCCTCGATCCAGCCATTGGCCTTGACCAGTTGGGAGGGCGGCAGCAGCTCGGTCAGGATGCCGTACTTGGCCGGCGAGTAGGCCGCCGCGCCCAGGCCGACGATGGCGTAGGCCATCAGCGGATGGCTGCCGAACAGCATCATCAGGCAGCCCACCACCTTGATGCTGTTCGAATAGAACATCACCTTGCCCTTGGGCACGGCGTCGGCAAAGGCACCGACAAAGGGCGCCAGAATCACATAGAACAGCGCAAACATCGGCACCAGGGCGGCGCGCTGCCACTCCGGCTCGCCCGAGGTGCGCAGCAGTTCCACGGCAGCGACAAACAGCGCGTTATCAGCCAGCGAGCTGAAAAACTGCGCCGACATGATGGTGTAGAAACCTTTTTTCATCTGCCCGTGAGTGAACTGCGTAGAAATGCTGCGGGAACTGGGGCCAGCCTGGCCCCCGGAAGCAAAGTTTCACACAGGGGCAAGAGCGCGGCTTTATAGCATGCACCCCTGTGGGGGGACAGCCGGCCCGCGCCATCGGCCCACCGGGGCGATGCCACAATTCGGCCCATGCCGCGTCCCATCGAAGCCCTGATCCACGTCCCCGCCCTGGCCCACAACCTCGCCCGCGCCCGCGCCTGCGCGCCGGACGCCAAGGTCTGGGCCGTCGTCAAGGCTAATGCCTATGGCCATGGCCTGGCCGCGGCCTACGAAGGCCTGCGCGGCGCCGACGGCTTCGCGCTGCTGGATCTTGCCGAGGCGCAAACCCTGCGCGAGCTGGGCTGGCGCGGTCCCATCCTGCTGCTGGAAGGCTGCTTCGAGACCCGCGATCTGGAGCTGTGCTCGCGGCTCAAGCTCTGGCATGCGGTGCACTGCGAGCAGCAGATCGACTGGCTGGCGATGCACAAGACCCATGAGCCGCACCGCGTCTTTCTGAAGATGAACAGCGGCATGAACCGCCTGGGCTTCACGGCCAGCGCCTTGCGCGCCGCCTGGAACCGGCTCAACGCCCTGCCCCAGGTCGACGAGATCTCGCTGATGACGCATTTCTCCGACGCCGATGCGAACCGCCTGGGCGGCGACGGCATCGCCCATCAGCTGGCGGCCTTCGACGCCGTCGCGGCCGACCTGCCCGGCGAGCGCTCGGTCAGCAACAGCGCCGCCACCTTGCGCCATACCAGCCGGGTGCGCAGCGACTGGGTGCGCGCCGGCGTGATGAGCTATGGCGGCGTGCCGGACTATCCCGAGCACGACGCCGCCCACTGGGACCTGCGCCCGGCGATGACGCTGCGCTCCAAGATCATCGCCATCCAGAACCTGCAGCCCGGCGACACGGTCGGCTACGGCAGCAGCTTCACCGCCGCGCGGGCGATGCGCATCGGCATCGTCGCCTGCGGCTACGCCGACGGCTATCCGCGCCACTGCCCCAGCGGCACGCCCATCCTGGTCGAGGGCCAGCGCACGAGCACGGTGGGCCGGGTCTCGATGGACATGCTGGCGGTCGACCTGAGCGAGCTGCCGCAGGCCGGTTTCGGCAGCGAGGTGACGCTGTGGGGCTGCGGCCCCAAGGGCGCGGTGCTGGCGATCGACGAGGTGGCCAAGGGCGGCGGCACCATCGGCTACGAGCTGATGTGCGCGCTGGCACGAAGAGTGCCTGTGACGATTCAACATCTGGAGTGAACACCATGGACATGCCGGCGCACCAACTCAGCATGACGGTCCTGATGACGCCGGACATGGCCAATTTCTCCGGCAATGTGCATGGCGGCACCATCCTGAAGCTCCTGGACCAGGCCGCCTATGCCTGCGCCAGCCGCTATGCCGGCCGCTATGTCGTGACGCTCTCGGTCGACCAGGTGATGTTCCGCCAGCCCATCCATGTCGGCGAGCTGGTGACCTTTCTGGCCTCGGTCAACTTCACCGGCAGTTCCTCGATGGAGATAGGCATCAAGGTGGTGGCCGAGAACATCCGCAGCCAGATCGTGCGCCATGCCAACAGCTGCTTCTTCACGATGGTGGCGGTCGACGACGCCGGCAAGCCGGCCAAGGTGCCGCCGCTGAAGCCGGTGACGCCGGACGAATGCCGCCGCTTCGCCTCGGCCCAGCTGCGCCGCGAGCTGCGCCAGGAGCTGGAACAACGCTTCCAGCAGATCCGCCAGCCGGGGGCTTGTTGAAACTCGACTGGCAGCCTCAGCCCTGGGAACTGGAGCTCAGCTTCATCCGTGCCCAGGGGGCCGGCGGCCAGAACGTCAACAAAGTCTCCAGCGCCGTCCATCTGCGCTTTGACATCCAGCGCTCCAGCCTGCCGGCGCTGATCAAGGAACGGCTGCTGCACTTAAGCGACCAGCGCATCACCGGCGAGGGCGTGGTCGTGATCAAGGCCCAGGAGCACCGCAGCCAGGAGATGAACCGTGCCGACGCGATCGAGCGGCTGGTCGCGCTGGTGCAGAGCGTGGCCCACACCCCGAAGGCGCGCCGCGCCACCAAGCCGACCTATGGCTCGCAGCAGCGCCGGCTGCAGGGCAAGTCGCTGCGTTCGGGCATCAAGGCCGGGCGCGGCAAGCCCGGCATCGAATCGAAAAACTCTCATGGTCACGCGCCGGCGCCTGCTGCTCCTGCTCTTCATCCTGCTGGCCGTCGTGCTCAGCGCCGCGCTGGCCCGCTGGCGCATGCATGCCTGGGACCGGCCCCAGGTGGTCGCGCTCTACCCGATCAGCGCCGACGGCCTGCCGGCCACCGAGGCTTATCTGCAGCGGCTCGATGGCGCGGCCTTCGACGCCTTGCAGGACTTCTTCGCTGCCGAGGCGGCCCGCCACGGTCTGGCGCTGGCTCAGCCCTTTCGTTTCGAGCTGGGCCGGCGCATGGTCAAGCAGCCGCCGGCGCCGCCAAGCCAGGCCGGGCCGCTGGCGGCGATCAGCTGGAGCCTGCGCATGCGCTGGTGGGCCTGGCGCGAGACCCCAGCCACCTCGCCGGTTCCCGATGTGCGGCTCTATCTGATGTTCCATGCGCCGAGCCGCGAGACCCAGCGCCTGCCGCATTCGGTCGGCCTGCAAAAAGGCCGGCTGGGCCTGGCGCATCTGTTTGCCAGCCCGGCCCAGCAGGGCAGCAACCAGGTCGTGATCGCCCATGAGCTGCTGCACACCTTCGGCGCCAGCGACAAGTACGACGGCGCCAGCCTGCAGCCGCGGCCGCCCGAGGGCTATGCCGAACCGGAGCGCTTCCCGCCGCTGCCCCAGCTGAAGGCCGAGTTGATGGCCGGCCGCATCCCGCTCAGCGAGACCGAGTCGCGCATCCCGGCGGGCCTGGGCGAGACCCTGGTCGGCGAGCGCAGCGCCCGCGAAATCGGCTGGCGGCGCTGAAGCACGAGGCGGCTCAGCGCGCCCGCGTCGCGATATAGAGGCTGACCAGGCTCAGCCCCATGCCGGCCAGCGACATCGCCGTCGGCTGCCAGCCCTCGAAGACCGCCGAGATCAGCAGCGCGATCACCGGGATCACAACCCCGGTCAGCGCCGCCCGCGCCGGCCCTTGCGCCTGGGCCAGCTTGAAATACAGCACGAAGGCGAGCACCGAGCCGAACACCGCCAGATAGAGCAGGGACAGCAGATAGCTCGGCCGGGTGTCGAACTGCAGGCCGGCCCCGCTGCCCAGCGACAGCGCCAGCAGGAAGAGCGCGCCATAGCCCATGCTCCAGGCCAGGATGGGCACCAGGGGCAGGCTGCGCCGGGTCAGAGTGAGGGTCAGCACATTGCCTATGCAGGCGCACAGCACCGCCAGCAGGCCCAGGCCTAGACCGAGCGCGGCCGTCGGCCGCGCGCCGGTGGCGGCGATCTCGGGCCAGAAGATCAGCACCACGCCCAGCACCCCGCCGCTGGACGCGAGCAGAAAGCGCCGCGTCACCGTCTGGCCGAAGAACAGCCGGCCCGACAGCGCATTGCCGAACACCATCAGCGAGAACAGCACCGCGACCAGGCCGCTGGGGATATGGCGCTCGGCCTCGTAGACCGACCAGTAATTGCCGCTGTACTGCACGATGCCGGTGGCCGCCATCAAGAGATGGGCCGAGGCCGGCAGGCCCAGGCTCTCGCCGCGCCAGCGCGCCAGGCCCACCAGCAGCAGGGCCGCCAGCGCAAAGCGCCAGGCCACCGAGTTCAGCACCGGCACCGGCGAGTCCAGCTGGTAGAGGATCACATGCCAGGTGCTGGCCCAGATCAGCGTGGGAATCCAGAACAACCAGCGTTGCTGCGCGAGGGTGGGCATCAAAAAATCGGGCCGCCCTATTGCCAAGGCACCGGCGGCCCGCCTTCAAAGATAGGGGAAGGGGTTCAAGCCACGCGCTTGAAGGTTGCCAACAAGGCACCGGCGGCGATGAAGAGCGAGCCGAAGGTCTTGTTGAGCAGCTTCAGATGGGCCTCGGAGCGCAGCGCCGCCAGCACCTTGGCGGCCAGCACCGTGTAGCCGGCCATCACGACCAGATCGGTGAAGCACAGCGTCGCCGCGATCACCAGGTATTGCGGAGCCAGGCTGCGGCCCAGATCCAGGAACTGCGGCACGACGGCCAGCAAAAAGACCGTGCCCTTGGGGTTGACCGCGTTGATGGCCCAGCCACGCAGCACCAGGCGGCCGCGCGTCGTCAGCGCGGCGCCCTCGGCATCGGCCGCTACCATGGGCTTGGCCGGCGCGCGCCATTGCTGCACGCCCAGAAACACCAGATAGGCCACGCCCAGCCATTTGACGATGGCAAAGCCCATCGACGAGGCCGCGATCAGGGCGCCCAGGCCGGCACCGACGACGACGATCTGAGTCAGGATGCCCAGCACCAGGCCGAAGGTCATGAAGTAGCCGCGCTTGAAGCCATGGTTCAGCCCGGCGCTCATCGCCGCAATCGCACCCGCACCGGGCGACAGGCTGATCGCCCAGGACGCCGCAAAAAAAGCCAGCCACACCGACAAGTCCATCACCACTGCTCCTGAACGCAAGACGGCGGGCTCATCGCCCGCCGCAGGCAGGCTTTGTAGCACGGGCGGGCCTGCTCGCGCCGTCACGGGCTTTACAGTCGTGCGGCAGACGGTGCCGGGAACGGTACGGACAATAGCGGGAGGATCAATGCACAACCAGGCTTCTCAGCACCGAAGTGAGCGCAGGCTCATCGAGCAGACCCGGCAGCGCTTGCGGCACCAGCGCTGGCTGCGCCTGCATGTGCTGCTGATCGCGGCCTGCACCCTGGGCTGCCTGTGGCTGGGCGGCGCGCTGCTGCGCACCGCGGGTGTTGAATCGCTGGCCTGGCGCTTTGCGCTGGTCCTGCCCTTCACCTACTTGGTCTACCTTGGTCTGTTGCGGGTCTGGGCGACCTATCTGCTGAGCCGCGAAGAAGGCTCGCCCGATGCGGCCGAGCTCGCGGGCGAACTGCCCTTGCCGCGCCGGGGCGGCTCCTCCGGGCCAGAGTTCAGCAGCGGTGGTGGCGGCGACTTCGGCGGCGACGGTGCCAGCGGCGACTTCGCCGAGGGCGCACTGAAGGTCGGTGGCGAGGCACTGGGGGCCCTCGACGAGGGCGCGGTGGTGGTTCTGCCACTGGTCGCGGTGCTGGCCATCGCCGGCCTGCTGGCCGGGCTGCTGGGCGCCGGGGTGTTTGCGCTGTTCGGCGTCGAGGTGCTGATGGCGGTGGCGGTCGAGGTGGCGCTGGCCGCGCTGGCCGGCGGCTTCGCCTGGCGACGCCAGCGCGAGGGCTGGCTGCTGCGGGCGCTGGGCCACACCTGGCGCGCGGCGCTGGCCATGCTGGTGCTCGGTGTTGCGCTCGGCGCGGCGATCGACCACTGGCTGCCCGAAGCGCAGTCGCTGCCGCATGCGCTGAGCCTGTGGCGTCAGAGCTAGGACAATCCGCCCCCATGGCCAAAGACAAAACCATCTTCACCTGCTCCGACTGCGGCGGCACCAGCGCCAAATGGCTGGGCAAATGCCCGGCTTGCGGGGCCTGGAATACCTTGATCGAAGGCCCGGCCGAGGTCGGCGGCAGCGGCGGCAAGAACCGCTTCCAGGCCCTGGCCAAGAGCCAGCCGGTGGCCACGCTCAGCGAGATCGAGGCCAGCGACTTCGAGCGCACCCCCACCGGGCAGGAAGAGCTGGACCGGGTGCTGGGTGGCGGCATCGTGGCCGGCGGCGTGGTGCTGATCGGCGGCGACCCGGGCATCGGCAAGTCGACCCTGCTGCTGCAGGCCATCGACGATCTGTCGACCCGGCTGCCGGTGCTGTATGGCACCGGTGAGGAATCGGGCGCCCAGCTCGCGATGCGCTCGCGCCGGCTGGGCCTGGCCGGCGCCAAGGTGCGGGTGCTGGCCGAGATCAGCCTGGAGAAGATACTGGCGACCATCGAGGTCGAGCAGCCGGCGTTCTGCGTGATCGATTCGATCCAGACCGTCTACTCCGAGCACCTCAGCTCGGCGCCCGGCTCGGTGGCCCAGGTGCGCGAATGCGCGGCCCATCTGACCCGCACGGCCAAGGCCACGGGCTGCGCGATGGTGCTGGTGGGCCATGTCACCAAGGAGGGCGCGCTGGCCGGGCCGCGGGTGCTGGAGCACATCGTCGACACGGTGCTGTATTTCGAGGGCGACACCCACAGCAGCTTCCGCCTGGTGCGCGCGATCAAGAACCGCTTCGGCGCGGTCAACGAGATCGGCGTGTTCGCGATGACGGACAAGGGGCTCAAAGGCGTGGCCAACCCTAGCGCGATCTTTTTGTCCACCCATGGCGAGCCGGTGCCGGGCAGCTGCGTGCTGGTGACGCTGGAGGGTACGCGGCCCATGCTGGTCGAGCTGCAGGCCCTGGTCGACAGCGGCGGGCCGAGCCCGCGCCGCCTGAGCGTGGGCCTGGACCGAGACCGGCTGGCGATGCTGCTGGCCGTCTTGCACCGCCATGCCGGCGTCGCGACCATGGACCAGGATGTGTTCGTCAACGCGGTCGGCGGCGTGCGCATCAGCGAGCCGGCGGCCGATCTGGCGGTGCTGCTGGCGATCCAGAGCTCGCTGCGCGGCAGGCCGCTACCCAAGGGCTTCATCGCCTTTGGCGAGGTCGGGCTGGCCGGCGAGGTGCGGCCGGCGCCGCGTGGCCAGGAGCGGCTCAAGGAGGCGGCCAAGCTGGGCTTCAGCGTCGCCGTCGTGCCCAAGGCCAATATGCCAAAGGGATCGCCGAAGAAGGATCTCGAGGGCCTGACCGTGCATGCGGTCGAGCGCATCGAGGACGCGATGGATCTGGTCAGGGGGCTTTGAACTCGCCCGGCGCCCGGGCCTCGCCGCCCATCAGACGCCGGCCGGCGCGCTTGTTGCGGTACATCGAGTCATCGGCCGCCTTGGTCAGGCTCAGCTCGTCCTGGCCGTCCTCGGGATAGAGCGCCAGGCCCAGCGAGCAGGTGATCTCGATATGCAGGCCGTTCAGCTCCATAGGCAGCGCCACCTGGTTGAAGATCTTGTCGGCCACCAGCTGGGCGGTCTCGCGCGTCACCGGGCCGGTCAGCAGCACGACGAACTCGTCGCCGCCGATCCGGCCCACCGTGTCGGTCTCGCGCACCGAGCTCTTGATGCGGCGCGCCACGGTCTGCAACAGCTGGTCGCCCACCGCATGGCCGAACTGGTCATTGATGGGCTTGAAGCGGTCCAGGTCCAGCAGGATCAGGCCCAGGTTCTCGTTGTAGCGGCGCGAATTGGCCAGCGCGAAATGCATGCGCTCGTCGAAATGGGCGCGATTGGCCAGCTCGGTCAGCGGGTCGTGCAAGGCCATGAAGCGCAGCCGCTCCTCGGACTGGCGGCGCGCATTGATGTCGGACAGCGTGCCGATGATGCGCAGCGGCCGGCCCTGCTCGCCGCGCTCGACCACGGTGGCGCGTGCCAGCACCCAGTTCCAGCCGCCGCTGCCACTGGCCACCCGGTACTCGCTGACCAGGCTGGGGCACTGCCCGTCCAGGCAGCGCTGCAGCTCGGACTGCAGGCGCGGCAGATCCTCCGGGTGGGTGCAGGCCAGCAGCTGCGACAGATTCGGCTCGCCCTGGCCGGGCCGCAGCCCCATGATGGTCTTCCAGCGCGCCGAGCTGCTAATGCTGCCATCGGCGGTGTGCAGATCCCAGACGCCGTCGCCGGCCCCCTCCAGCGCGAAGGCCCAGCGCTGCTCGCTCTCGCGCAGCGCCCGGGTCATGCGTTCGGCCAGCGCCAGTGCCCGGCCCCGCGAGGTGGCCAGCAACCAGGCCAGCAGCGACAGCAACCCAGACAGGCCGGCGCCGGCCAGCAAGACGGCCTCGGTGCCGAGCGCGCCGCGCAGGCTGGCAAAACGCGGCTGGGCCTGCAGGCTCACCGTCCAGGTGTGGCCGCCCACCACCAGAAACTCCTGCGCCTGCAGCAGCGGCCGGACGGGCTCGTCCTCGGCCGCCAGCACCGAGCGGTACAGCAGCCGGTCCGCAGCCAGCTCCTGGCCGTCGTACAGCGTCAGCAGCAGACCGGGCGGCAGCTCCCCGTAGAGGCTGGCCATCAGCTCCTGCACCAGCACCGGCGCCACCACCCAGCCGCGCAGCCGTTCGCGCCGCTGCGTCACCGAGGTCGGCGGCTCATTGCCGCGATAGATCGGCAAGGCCATCAGAAAGCCGGCCGGGTTGCCGGTCTGCGGGCCCGGCAGGGCCAGCTTGGTCGACAGCGCCAGCCGGCCCGAGTCGCGCGCCGCCTCCAGCACCTCGGCCAGCAGCGGCTCGGCCAGCAGATCGCGACCCAGCATCAGCTGGTTGCGCGCCACGCCGGGCTCGATCTGCACCACCGGGGCGTGGCGCGGACGCTGGCCCTCGGGCCAAATCCGGAAGGACTCGTTGCCGGCCAGGCGCTGCCGGCGCAGCAGCTCAGGCAGCTCGGCGGCGTCGACCAGCAAGGCCAGGCCCAGGCCCTGCAGCCCAGCGTAATCGGCCCCCAGCGGCAAGGCATCGACATAGCGGCGCAGCGCCGCCGCATCGGTCTGCGGATAGGCCTCGACAAAACCGCGCAGCCCCTGCAGCAGATGCTCATGGGCCGCCATGCGCTGCTCGACGCGCTGACCGACATCGCGCAGGCTGGCATCGAAGGCGGCGCGCAGCTGCCGCTCCTCGTGGCGGCATTGCTGCTGCCAGACCAGCAGGCTCAGGCCCAGGCCGGCGGCCAGCACCAGCCACGGCAAGCCGCGCCAGCGCGAACCCATGGCATGTGGACCGGTGGTGCCCAAGATGGAGGACCTCTTGATTTCAGAACTGAACCATAGCCCTTGCCAGCTCGGGTTTGAAATATTTCTCAAATATGCGCAGCACCGTGCCATCACGCCGCATCTCGTCAACCAGGGTCCGCCAGCGGCCCTGCTCGGCCTCGGACAGGCTGGCACGCGACATGATCAGCCCGTGCGGCACCGGCGGATCGCCGAACTCGATGATCTGGCTCAGCTCGCGCAAGCGTTCCGACTCCAGCGTCGGGTAGTCGAAGGGCTCGACGATCATGGCCTGGATCTGGTTGGCCTGCAGGGCCTTGAATAGCGGCGTCAGGCCCGAGGACAGGGTCAGGCCTTGCCGGGCATCGACCACATCGACCAAGCGATTCGCGCTGGCGCTGTAGCGGAAGCTGCGGATCACGCCCAGCTTCAGCCGGGGGTTGCGCTCGAAGTCTTCCAGCCGCGCGACCTGGGCATCGCGGCGCAGCAGCAGGTAGTACTTGTTGGAGAAATACCAGGCGAAGGCGGCGAACTTCTCGCGCTCGGCGTTGCTGATGCCCGACAGGCTGAAGTCCAGCGCGCCCGATTCGATCAGCTGCCAGATGCGGGCGCGCGGCAGCAGCGAGACATGGAAGCGGCAGCCGCTGCGCCGCGCCAGCTCGTCGGCGATGTCTTTGTCGATGCCCTCACCGGTCTCGGCCGAGTAGAGCAGGCCATGGTCATGCAGGGCCAGACTCAGCGGGCGCGAACAGTCGGGCCTGGCCTGCGCCAGGCCCAGGCAGCCGGCCAGCACGAGCAGCAGCAGCCAGCCTCGTTCCCGATTCCTCACACCGGCCTCCCGTCACAGCCCAGACCGGGCCAAGAATACGGCAAGCCGGGTTACGAGCCTAGAACAGCCGGCCGCGCAGCCAGCGCCGCAGCCGGGCCCACAGGCCGTCGTTGACGGGCACTGGGGCTGCGACCGGCGCCGCCAGCTGGGCCTCGAAGCGACCGAAGAACTCGCCAATGATCTTCTGCGCGGCGGCCTCGATCACGCGCGAGCCGATCTGGGCCAGCTTGCCGCCGATCTGCACCTGGGCCTCGTAACTGAGCAGGGTCTGGTCCGGGCCTTGCGGCGTCAGCCGCACGCTGGCCGTGCCCTTGCTGAAGCCGGCCGGGCCGGCCTGGCCCTCGAAGCTGAGGCGGTAGCCGTGCGGCGCCTCGATATCGGCCAGGCTCAGCTTGCCGGTGAAGCGCGCCCGCACCGGGCCCAGCGCGGCGGCGACCACGGCCTCCAGCTGCTCGGGCGCGCTTCGCCGCAGGCTCTCGCAGCCGGGGATGCTGGCCTGCAGCACCGCATCGTCGTTCAGCGCCGCCCAGGCCGTAGCCTGGCCGCAGCGCAGCAGTTTCTCGTTCTTGATCAACATCTCAGGGCAGGTCCGTGGACAGAGGGACGGCGGCGTGGCCATGCTTGGCGGCCAGCACCGCATGCCAGTCGCGCCAGGCGCGGCCGGGGTGGATCTCGCCGCAGCCCGGGCAGCGGCGCTGCTCGGCCGGGGTGTCGTAGAAGGCCTGGTAGACCTTGGGTAGGTCCTTGACGATGCTTTGCAACTGCAGCTCGCGGCGCAGCACGAGGCCACCGCAATGGGCGCAGGTCCACTCGAAAGCGTCGATCACGCCCTGCGCGCGCTGGCGCTCGATCACCAGGCAGACACTGCCGGACTCGGGCCGCTGCGGCGAGTGGCGCACATGGGGCGGCAGCAAAAAGATATCGCCCTCGCGGAGATCGACGCGCTGATACTGGCCGCGCTCCCACAACAGCAGATGGGCCGTGCCCTTGAGCTGGTAGAAGAACTCCTCCTGCGGGTCGTCGTGGAAGTCGGTGCGCTGGTTCGGGCCGCCGACCACGGTGCAGATGAAGTCGGCGTCCTGCCAGATCTGCTGATTGCCCACCGGGGGCTTCAGCTCGGCCGCGTGCGCGGCGATCCAGCGCTGCAGATTCAGCGGGGGTCCAAATTTAAGCATTTAGAAAAGTCTCCATCTATGATCCGGCCGCCCATGTCGAACGACCTTCCCAGCACGGCCACCCACAAGCTGCGGCCCGCCAATGTGTCGCTGAAGCAGCTACGCGGCTTTGCCGCCGTCGCGCGCGAGGGCAGTTTCACCCGCGCGGCCCAGCAGCTGTTCCTGAGCCAATCGGCGCTGTCGGCCTTGATACGCGCGCTGGAGGCCGAGCTGGGCCTGCGCCTGCTGGACCGCACGACGCGCCGGCTGGAGCTGACCGAGGCCGGTCATGAGCTGGTGCCGACGGTCGAGCGGGTGCTGGCCGATCTGGACCATGCCGCCCACGACCTGCGCGCGGTGGCCGAGGCGCGCCGTGGCCGGGTGCGTCTGGGCACGACGCCGTTGCTGGCCGCCAGCATGATGCCCGAGTTGATGCAGAGCTTTCAGGCCGCCCATCCCGGCATCGCGCTGAGCCTGCTGGACGCCAGCGCCGACCAGTTGGTCGGCCAGCTGCGCCTGGGCGAGCTGGACCTGGCCTTGGCCACCTTCGACGACGCTGCCGAGCCCGATCTGCAGTTCGAACCGCTGCTGGCCGATCCCATGGTGCTGGTCTGCGCCGCCAGCCATGCGCTGGCCGACGCCCAGCAGTTGCGCTGGGCCGATCTGCTGGACCAGCCGCTGCTCTTGATCAAGCCCGGCAGCGGGCTGCGCGCCCTGGTCGAGCAGAGCTTTGCGCCGCTGGGTGGCTGCCCGCGCCCGGCCCAGGAAGTGGCCCATATCAGCACCGCGATGGCGATGGCCGCCGCCGGCCTGGGTGTGGCCATCCTGCCGGCCTATGCGCTGAAGGCCGGGGCGGCTGCGCCGCAGGGCCTGGTCGGCGTGCCGCTGACCGAGCCCCGGGTGCTGCGCCAGCTGAGTCTGGCCCAGCTGAAACAGCGTTCGCTGTCGCCGGCGGCGCGCGCCATGGTCGAGCATCTGAGGACGCATCTGCAGGCTCCTGTCGCGGTCAAACGCTCACGTCGGCGCACCGCGCCATGATGGTGCGCAGCGCCGAGTAAGGCGTCACCAGCGAGGTCTTGGGATTGTCGGGCGACGGCAGGTTCTGCACCTGCAGGCTGATACGGCCGACCCGGCTTTGCGCTTCGATCTCATGCACATTGCCGCTGGCCTGCGGGTCGGCGATCAGCTCGACCCGGGTCTGATCCAGGCCCAGCGTGCACAGCGCCAGGGTCGCGGCCACATTGGCATTCTTCGGATACTGGCGCGCCGCCTCGCGGGCCGTGCCGCGGAAAAACACGGTCGGCTCGCGCACGGTGGCCAGGTCCAGCAAGGCCTCGGCCGGCGTGTCGCGCCAGGCCTGCGGCGGCTTGCGCGAGCGGTAGCAGACGCTGTCCAGACCGGCCAGCCGCGCCGCCTGCAACCAGTCCAGCCCGGCCAGCGCGCCCGAGGGCAGCAGGACCTGGCGCCCCTCGGCGCCGGCCTTGCGCTGCAGCGCTTCCAGCAGGGCTGCATCGGACAGCGCCCCGACCGAGATGATCAAGAGATCGGCCCCGGCCTCCAGGCAGGCCTCGCCATGGCTGCGCACCGCCTCGTGACCGGCGGCCTCGACCACCAGCTGCGGGCCCAGGGCCAGCAGCGCTTCGATCTCGGTCAGCACCGGCACGGCCAGGCCCGCGCCCTCCTCCGCATGGCGGCACAGCACGCCCACCAGCTCGACACCGGCGGCAGGCCCCAGCGCCAGCAGCTCGGCGGCGATCACGCGGCCGATCGCCCCGTGGCCGATCAGGGCCACTCTCATTGCTTTGTTGTTCACCTTGCCATCTCCAGGGCTTGATGCACCACACGGCGGGCCAGCACGGCCGCCAGATGGGCGCGATAGTCGGAGCCGGCATGCAGATCGCCGGCCATCAGGTCTTGATCGACGCGCAGGCCTTGCAGCGCGGCCGGCTCGAAGCGGCGCGCCAGCGCGGCCTCGAAGGCCGGCAGGCGCTGCACGCCCTGGGTCGTGCCGCTGACGGCGACGCGCACCGCGCCATCGTCCAGCTGGGCCACGGCCACGCCCACCAGCGCAAAGCGCGAGGCCGGCTGCTCGATCTTCAGATAGGCAAAACGCCGCGGCCGGCGCAGGCGCAGGCCGCACAGCAGCTCGTCCGGCGCCAGCGCGGTGCCGAAGAAGCCGGTGAAGAAATCATCGGCTGCGAGCTCGCGCCGCTCGGTCGCAAAGCTCGCGTCCAGTGCGAGCAGCCCGGCCGGCCAGCAGGCGGCCGGATCGGCATTGGCCACCGAGCCGCCCACCGTGCCCATCGCCCGCACCTGGGCATCGGCGATATGGCCGGCCATCGTCGCAAGACCCGGCACCCAGGCGCGCAGCGCTGGCGACGCGGCCAGCTCGCGATGGGTCTGCATCGCGCCGAGCAGCAAGCGGCCGCCCTGCTCGCGGCTCTCGCGCAGCGCCGCGATGCCGCCCAGGTCGATCAGCCGCGCCGGCGCCATCAGGCCCAGCTTCATCGCCGCCAAGAGGCTTTGCCCGCCTGCCAGCAGCTTGGCATCGACGCCGTCGCGCAGCAAGGCCAGCACCTCGGCCACCGAGCCGGGGCGGCAGTACTCGAAGTCATGCATGGTCCGCCTCCCCGCGCATCACCGTCAGGCCCTCGCAGACCGCAGAGACGATGCCCTCGTAGCCGGTGCAGCGGCACAGATTGCCGGCCAGCGCCACACTGACCGGGCCGGGCTCGGCCGGCACATCCTCCCGCGCCATCGCGCAGGCCCGCATCAGCATGCCCGGCGTGCAGAAGCCGCATTGCAGGCCATGGTGCTTGGAGAAAGCCTGTTGCAAGGGATGCCAGCCACCCGCAGGCGCCAGGCCCTCGACGGTCCGCACCGCAGCGCCGTGGGCCTGCAGCGCCAGCAGATTGCAGGCCTTGACCGCGCGACCGTCCAGCAGCACGGTGCAGGCCCCGCACTGGGCGGTGTCGCAGCCGCGGTGGCTGCCGCTCAGGCCCAGCTGATCGCGCAGCAGGTCCAGCAGCAAGGTGCTGGCCGGCAGGTCCAGGTCCTGCGCCTGGCCATTGACGGTGAGCGTGAGGCGCGGCATCGCGCTCAATCCAGCTTCAGGCCGCTGAGGGCGAACTGCTCGCGGATCGTGGCCTTCTCGGCCTCGGTCAGCGGCAAGAGCGGCCGGCGCACCGGTCCGCCGACGCGGCCCAGCAGCTCCAGCCAGTACTTGCTGTGCGCCTGCGGCTTGCCCTTGGGCTTGCAGGCCTTGAAGGCCTGGCGCGCCGACTCCAGGCTGTCGCGCACCACCCTGGCCTCCTTGAACTTGCCCTCGAAGGCCAGGCAGGTGTAGTCGTTGATGCGCTGGTCGGCGCCGGTCTGCAGCAGCAGTGGCGGGGTCGAGCACAGGTACAGGCGCCAGCCCAGCTCTTCGATATTGTCCAGCCACTCCTCCTCCGAGGCGGTGCTGACCTGGATCTGATCGCCGACCAGGCGGCTCAGCTCGATATACATCTCGCGCGGCACGCTGTACTTGATCGCGACGATATTGGGCAGCTGCGCGATGCGAGCACAGAGCGCCGGGCTCATCAGGTAACCGCAGTCCGGGTGGTTCCACATCGCGATGCCGATGTCCAGCTGCTCGCTGATATGGCGGTAGTACTCGTAGATGGTCTCGTCGGTATCGGCGCCGAAATGCAGCACCGGGCTGTGCACGACGATCCAGTCGGCGCCCACCGCCTGGGCATGGCGGCCCAGCGCCAGCACCGTGTCCAGATTGGTGTCGGAGCAGGACATCACGGTGCGCGAACCCAGGGCTGCGGCCTCCTCGGCGGCGATCTCGAAGCTGCGCTTGCGCTCTGCCAGCGACATAGCGAAGAACTCGCCCTGCTTGCCGCAGACGAACAGGCCGCCGAGCTTCAGCCCGCCCATCCAGTGGCGCAGATTCGCGCGAAAGCCCTCTTCGTCGACGGCGCCGCTGGCATCGAACGGTGTCAGGGTGGCGGCCCAGACGCCGGTGAAATGCGCCTTGGCATAGGCCTTGGCGTCTTGCTTGCTGTAGTTCATGACTTGCTCTCCGTGTTGTCTTGGTGGATGGCCCGCCACAGGCGCTCGGCCGTCAGCGGAAAGTCGAGTTGTGGGTGGCCGCCCAGCGGCCGCAGCGCGTCATGCGCGGCGTTCAGCAGTGCGGCCGGCGCACCGATGCAACCGGCCTCGCCGACCCCCTTGGCGCCCAGCGCATTGGCGGCGCTGCGGGTCGGCAGGCTGGCAAGCCGCAGGCGCGCCGGCATGTCGTCGGCGCGCGGCAGCGCGTAGTCCATCAGCGAGCCGGTCAGCAGCTGGCCCTGCTCGTCATAGACCAGGCGCTCCATCAGGCCCTGGCCCAGGCCCTGGGCCAGGCCGCCGATCAGCTGCCCATGGACCAGGGCCGGCACGACCACCTGGCCGGCATCGTCGACCCAGACCAGGTCCTCGATGCGGGGCTGGCCGGTCTCGCGATCAATGGCCAGCGCCAGCATCACGCAGCCGGCCGCCCAGGCCTCGTGCGCGACCTCATGCACCAGGTCCACGGTATGCGGCAGCGCCGCACCGGCGGCCAGTTCAGCGCGCAGTTGCTGCGCCGCCTTCAGCACCGCGCTGCCGCCGATGGCCGTGCTTCGGCTGGCCAGTGCGCCTATGCCCACCGGGCAGGCGGCGGTATCGCCATGAAGCACGCGGATGTCGGCGCTCGCACAGCCCAGCGCCTCGGCGGCGATCAGCGCATAGCTGGTCTCGCGGCCCTGGCCTTGGGCCGTGGCGCCGGTGGACAGCAGGTAGCGGCCATCGGCCTGGGCCGTCAGGCGCACGCTCTCGAAGCCCTGGCCGCAGGGCTCGACATAGAGGGCGATGCCCAGGCCCACCACCTCGCCGGCCGCGCGGCGGCGCGCCTGCTCGGCGCGGCGCTCTTCGTAGCCGAACATCTCGGCGGCGCGGCGCAGCAGGGCCGGCAGATCGCAGGCATCGAGGCGCTGGCCATTGGGCCAGTCGGCGGGCAGCTGCTGCGGCGCCCAGCAGTTGCGCAGGCGCAGCGCCAGCGGGTCCAGGCCCGCGCCGGCGGCCGCCTCGTCGATCAAGCGCTCCGTCAAGATGGCCGCCTCGGGCCGACCAGCGCCGCGGTAGATGCCCACCGCGGCAGCGTTGGACAAACGGCCCTCGCCGCGCACCGCCTGCACCGGCACGCGGTAAGGCCCGGGCAGGATGCGGCAGGCGTTGCGCAGCGGCGCGGCCGCGCTATAGGGCAGCCAGTGGCCCAACGCAAAGCACAGATCGGCCTGCAGCGCGGCGAGGTGGCCGTCGGCGTCCAGCCACAGCCGGCCCTGCAGCCGCGCGGCGCGGCCATGGGTGGCCGACAGCAGGTCCTCGCCACGGGTGGACTGCCACAGCAGCGGCCGGCCCAGCCGGCGCGCGGCCCAGGCCAGCATCAGGTCTTCCGGAAACACCGAGGCCTTGCCACCGAAAGCGCCGCCGACATCGGGCGCCACCACCCTCACCTGTTCCAGTGCCAGGCCCAGCGCCAGCGCCAGGTCCTCGCGGGCGCGGCTGGGGGTCTGGGTCGACAGCCAGGCCAGCAGGCCCCGGCCGTCCCAGCTCAGGAGCGCGGCGCGCGGCTCCATCGGCGCCGGCGCGACCCGAGGCAAGGCGATCTGCGCCTCGGCCGCTGGCGGGCTCTCGGGCAGGCGACCCACGGCGAACTCGCTGCGCAGCGCGACGTTGTCGGGCAGGCCGGGATAGAGGGCGGGGGCGCCTTCGCTCTGGTGGTCCAGAACCGGGGCCAGGTCTTGATAGTCGGCCCAGACCAGATCGGCCGCCGCCTGGGCCTGGGCCCGGCTGTCGGCCAGCACCAGGGCCACCGGTGCGCCGACCGCCAGCACCCGGTCGGCCGGCACCAGCTCGGCCTCGGGCAGATTCATGCCGGCCAGCAGGCGGTTGACGCGGGGCTGGCGCAGGCCGGCGAAATCGGCCGGGCCCAGCACCGCCAGCACGCCCGGCTGGGCCCGCGCCTCGGCCATCTCCAGGCCCAGCAGCCGCGCATGGGCATGGGGGCTGCGCACAAAGACCGCGTGGGCCTGGCCGGGCAGGCGGATATCGCCGACAAAGCGCCCGCGCCCGCTCAGCAGGGCCGGGTCTTCGACGCGCAGAAAGCCGGCGGCGTCGGGGATGGCGGCTTGTTCGGTAGGCATGGGGGCAATTGGACACAGGGCCTAGCAGCAATACAAACGCAAAATATTTGTTGATTCAGTGGTTTTGTTTCTGGATCGATTGCAGCACCGGAACGCAAAGGAGTTCGGATATTTTGGATACCTAATAAATATTGTGTATACATGACATCATTGAAGCATCCCATCTCAACGAGGCCGATGTCATGAAGAAGACTGTTCCGACCCCTGCGCCGCGCAAGACCAGCCGGCTGGCCGCGCTGTTGGCTGTGGCCATGCTGGGCGCCAGCGGCGCCGCCTTGGCTCAGGCCGAGGGCAGCGCGGTCAGCATCTACGGCTTTCTGAAGGTGGATGCCGAGATCGTCAGCGGCGGCAGCAACGGCAGCCTGAAGCGCCTGGCCAACAACCTCTCGGTGCTGGGCTTTCGCGCCCGCGAGGACCTGGGCGGCGGCCTCAGCGTCTGGGCGCAGATCGAAACCAATGTGCGGGCCGACACCGGCGAAGGCCCCTGGGGCGGGCGCAACACCGGCATCGGACTCAAGGGCAGCCTGGGCGAGCTGGTGCTGGGCCAGTGGGAAACGCCGCTGCGCTTTGTCTCGATCTATGCGGTCGACCCCTTCACGGCCGGCATCTTTGCTTCCAACCGCCTGATAGGCAACGGCTTCGCGACCGCGGCCAATGGCGCGGCGGCCGCCTCCTTCGACCGCCGCCAGCCCAATCTGATCCAGTACTGGAGCCCCAGCATCCAGGGCTTCAGCGCCCGGCTGGCCTGGGCGCCCAGCGAGGAGAAGACCGACAAGACCGCACCCGAGCTGTTCTCCGGCCTGCTCAGCTACAGCCAGGGCCCCCTCTATGCCGCCTATGGCTACGAGCTGCACCGCGAGTATTTCGGCCCCGGCAGCGCCGACAGCGCGCACCGTTTTGGCATCGCCTACTCATTCGGACCGACGCGGCTACGCGGCAGCTGGGAGCGGCTGCGCTACGAGCCGGCGCCGGGCCAGCAACTCAGCCGCAATGCCTGGCAGCTGGCCCTGACCCATCAGCTGAGCGCCAGCGGCAGCCTGCGCGCCTCCTATGTGCGGGCCGGGCGCTCCAGCGGCAATGCCAGCACGGCCATCGGCGGCATCGCGCGGCCGGGCAGCGACTCGGGTGCCAGCCAGGTGTCGCTGGGCTATGGCCACACCCTGTCCAAGCGCACCGAGCTGTGGGCCGCCTACACCCGCATCAGCAACGGCGCCGACGCGCTCTACAACCTGTCGGCCAACAGCCTGGCCGGGCTGCAGGCCGGCCAGGACCCGCAGGGCCTGGGCCTGGGCATCACGCACCGCTTCTGAGGGCGGTGCCGATGCCTGGTGGCAGCTCAGGCGGCGGTCTTGCGCGGCCGGCCGCGCGT
>NZ_JAQOWX010000050.1:33198-38625 GCF_028462495.1 Paucibacter sp. XJ19-41 | reverse complement strand
CGGCGGCCGGCCACGGGCTGGCGCCGGGCCGGGCCGCGCTGGCGGCGGTCGAGGAGTCGAGCGTCGTGATCGCGCTGCCGGGCTGAAGCGGGCGGGGCGTCCTATGACCCCGCAGGTCATCGACAGCGTCCGGGCGGTCCCGCACAGTAACGCCAGTCCCTGTGCAATGACCTACCGGAGAAAGCCATGAGAACCGTTCAATCCTCCCCGATCCTCAAGCTTGCGCTGCTGGCCGATGCCGTCGTCAGCGGCAGCATCGCGGCCGCGCAGCTGCTGTTCGCGGCGCCCATGGCCGGGCTGCTGGGTCTGCCCAAGCCGCTGCTGCTGGAGAGCGGCCTCTTCCTGGTCTTCTATGTGGCGCTGCTGTTGCTGATGGCCTCGCGCGGCCGGCTCTGGTCGGCCCTGGTCGGCGTCGTGGTGGTGGGCAATATCGGCTGGGCGCTGGCCTGTATCGCGCTGGCGCTGAGCGGGGCTGTTGCGCCGACCGGCTGGGGCCTGGCCTATCTGGCCCTGCATGCGTTCGGTGTGCTGGGCTTCGCGGCGCTGGAGTGGATCGGCCTGCGCCGCTCGGCCGACGCGGCCGAGTTCCGCGCTCAGACGCCGGCGACGCGGTAGGTGTTGCGCCCGGCCTTCTTGGCCTGATAGAGCGCCTCGTCGGCACGGGCCAGCAGCTCGGCCGGCGTGATGGCCCCGCCCTGGTGCTGGGCCAGGCCTATGCTGGTGGAGACCTGCAGCTGCTGGCCCTGCAGCTCGAAGCGCGGACCCATGGCCGCGACGATCTTGGCGGCGACCGCAGCCGGCTCGGCCTCGCCGCCCAGGCCCTCCAGGATGATGACGAACTCGTCGCCGGCCAGCCGCGCCACCGTGTCGGTGCTGCGCACGCTGCGCTGCAGGCGCCGCGCGAACTCCTGCAGCACCGCATCACCCATCGCGTGGCCCAGGCTGTCGTTGATGGACTTGAACCGGTCGATGTCCAGGAACAGCAAGGCCAGCGCGCTGCCGCTGCGCTGGGCGCGGCGCAGCGCCTGGCCCAGCAGTTCGTCGAAGTGATGCCGGTTCGGCAGGCCGGTCAGGCTGTCGTGCCGGGCCAGCAGCTGCAGCTCGCGCTGCACCGATTTGAGCGCCGAGACATCCTGGCTCAGCGTGTAGAGGCCTTGCACGACGCCGGAGGCGGCGATGTCCGGCAGGTACTCGTTCTTCAGCGAGCGGCTCACGCCCAGCGTCTCCGACTGCAGCTCGAAGCTGACCGCCTCGCCGGCCAGCGCGCGGTGCAGCCAGGGCGCGCGCTGCGCATACAGCGTCTCGCCGATCACCTCGCGCAGCGGCCGCCCCAGCGCTGTGCCGGGTTCGATGCCCAGCCAGTCCTTGAAGGTGGCGTTGACGAAGAGCAAGCGCTCCTGCGCGTCGAGATAGCCGATCAGCACCGGCAGGTGGTCGGTGATGTCGTGCAGGCGTTTCTCGGCCGCCCTCAAGGCCTCCTGCGTGTCCAGCATGGCCTGCTCGCGGCGGCGCTCGGCCGTCACATCGCGGCTGGTGATGGCCACGCCGTCGCCGACCGGCACCACCTGGTGCTGCAGCACCAGGCCGGCGGCCGGCGGCGTCTCGATGACGAACTCGGCGCGCAGCGGCTGGCCGCTCTCCAGCACCCGGGCATACATCTCGAAGAAGCGCGGGTCGCGGGCGGTCTTGAACACCTCGGCGCGGGTATGCCAGAGGATCTGCTCCTTGGGCCGGCGCAGCAGCTCGGCGCCGCGGTCATTGCAGTGGGTGAAGCGGAAGTCGAGCAGGCGGCCGTCGGCCGCGCGCTCGGCGCGCAGGATCCAGAAGGCGTCCAGGCTGGCGTTCGAGGCCGCCTCGAACTGGGCCCGCGCCCGCTCGCGCGAGGCCTGGCTGCGCCGCAGCGTGATGGCCGCGAAGCTCAGGCCGCCGAAGGCCAGCATCAGGGTCAGGCTGGCGATGCCGGTGGCGCGCAGCGCGGCGGCGCGGCGTGCCTGGTAGGGCGCCAGCGCCTCGGGCAGGCTCAGGCCGGTGAACACCACCATCTGGTAGTCCTCCAGCGTCTGGTAGGCCATGCGGCGGTGCACGCCGTCGAGCCGGCTGGTGGCCAGATAGCTGCCTTGCGGCCAGCGCGCCAGCTGATGGATCAGCGTGCGGGTGCCGGACACCTCGCCGAACCAGACCCGCTCGCCCGAGCGCCGCGCCCGCAGCACCCAGTCCAGGCCCAGCAGGCCGACGACGCCCTGGTCGCCGAACTGGCTGGCGCGGTAGAAGTCGGTGAAGTAGTAGGGATCCATCACGACGCCGACGACGCCGGCAAAGCCGCCGTCCGCATGCTGCAGCCGCCGTGTCAGATGCAGGCGCCACGAGGGGTCGCCGGCGATCTGCTCGGGCCTGCCGATATGCAGGCCGCGCCGTTGGCCCTCGCGATGCACCAGGAAGTGCGGCTTGCCGGCGATTTCGCCCGGCTCGGCCGGCCGCGAGCTGCTCAGCAGCCGGCCCTGGGCATCGGCGATATAGAGCGATCTGACGCCCGGCAGATCGTCCAGGCCCAGCCTCAGCAGCCGGGCCAGGCCGGCTTCGGCGGCGGCGCGCTCGCTGCTGCGGCCCAGGCCGTGCTCCAGATCGCTGGCGACAAAGGCGGTGATCTGGTCGATCTGCTGCAGGCTGCGCCGCGTGTGTTCCGAGAAGGCCTGGTTCAGGCCGTTGCCGCGCTGCTCGATCTCGCGTTCGACCAGCGCGCGCTCGCCGTCCAGCGTCTGCAGCACCATCCACCAGAGCGCGCCGATGATGGCCAGGCCCAGGGCCGGCAAGGCCCAGATCAGCAGATCAAGCTTGCTGACGGGCCGGGCCGGGGATGGCAAGCGCATGGGCGCTCCTGCTGCTGGCGTTGCATCCCTGGCGATGAAGGCTTGTCGAAACAGTACGACAGCCTGATGTTGTGCGATCAGCATACGCCGGCGCCCGGGCGCCGGGAAGCTCGGGTAACAGCCTAGATGGGGGGTAGCGAGGACCGGCGCCGCGCGGCGAAGTCGCAAAACCAGTCGACGCAGCCGGCATTGGCCATCGCATCGCGCTTGAACACCGTCTCGGGCGCCGCGCCCAGCAGCAGCTTCTTGACCGGCAGCTCCATCTTCTTGCCCGACAGCGTGCGCGGGATCGCCGCCACCTGCAGGATCTCGCTGGGCAGATGGCGGGCCGACAGCGCAGTCCTGATGGCCTCGCGCAAGCGCCGCGTCAAGGCCTCGTCGAGGGTCAGGCCCTCGCGCAGCACCAGGAACAGCGGCATATAGCTGTCGCGCCCCAGGTATTCGAGGTCCACCACCAGACTGTCCAGCACCTCCGGGAACTGCTCCACCGCGCGGTAGAGCTCGGCCGTGCCCATGCGGATGCCGTGGCGGTTGATGGTCGCGTCGGAGCGGCCATAGATGATGGCGCCGCCCTCGGGCGTGATGCGCAGCCAGTCGCCATGGCGCCAGATGCCCTCGCCATTCGGGCCGCGGTACATCTCGAAATAGCTCTCCAGATAACGCTTGCCATCCGGATCGCCCCAGAAGCGCAGCGGCATCGACGGGATGGGCCGGGTGCAGACCAGCTCGCCGACCACATCGCTCAAGGCCTGGCCCCGGCTCATCGCATCGGGCTCGCCGAAGGCATAGACCGCCGCGCCCAGGCAGCGGCACTGCATCTGGCCGCGCCGCAGCGGCAGCGTCGGCAGGCCGGCCAGAAAGGCGCCGGCGAAGTCGGTGCCGCCGGAGATGCAGGCGATCCAGATCGGCCGCCCGTCGACCTCGGGCAGGCCTTGCCAGATCCAGTCATAGCTCTCGTCGGCCAGCGGGCTGCCGGTGGCGCCGACCGCGCGCAGCGCCCCCAGATTGCCGACCTGCTGCGGCCGTACATCGGCCTTCAGGCAGCTGGCGTAGAAGGCCGCACCGGCGCCGAACCAACTGACCCGGGCCAGCGCCGCGAAGCGCCACAGCGTGCCCCAGTCCGGCCGCTCCCGCGAGCCGCCGGGGCTGCCATCGAACAGGCAGATGGTCGTGCCGCCCAGCAGCGCATTGACCTGGCAGTTCCACATGATCCAGCCGGTCGAGCTGTACCAGTGGAAGCGGTCCTCGGCCCGCAGATCGTTGTGCAGCACCCCGCCCTTCAGCGCCTCCAGCACGATGCCGCCATGGCCGTGCACGATGGGCTTGGGCAGGCCGGTGGTGCCGCTGGAGTAGACGATCCACAGCGGGTGGTCAAAGGGCAGCGGCTCGGGCGCCACCGGGGCCAGGTCCTCGCGCGCCAGCAGCGCGTTGAAGTCCAGCGCGCCCAGCGCCGCCGCGTCGGCCTGCGGGTCCAGCCAGGGCAGCAGCACCAGATGCTGCAGGCTGGGCAGCTGGTCGCGCAGCTCGCCCAGCAGCGGTCGGCGGTCCACCGCCTGGCCGCCGTAGACATAGCCGTCCACCGTGATCAGCACCCTGGGCTCGATCTGGCGGAAGCGGTCCAGCACCGCCATCGCGCCCATGTCCGGCGAGCAGACCGACCAGACCGCGCCGAGGCTGGCCACGGCCAGGAAGGCGATGGCGGTCTGCGGGATATTGGGCATATAGGCGACCACCCGGTCACCGGGCTGCACGCCCAGCGCGCGCAGCGCCGCCGCGAAGGCGCCGACCTGGCCGCGCAGCTCGGGCCAGCCGAGCTCGGTCAGTTCGCCGCGCGCCAGCATGGCCTCGGTGCTCCAGACGATGGCCGGCCGCTCGGTGCCGGTCTCGGCATGGCGCAGGGCCTGGTCCGCGAGGTTCAGCGTCGCCCCCTCGAACCAGCGTGCACCGGGCATGCGGTCGTCGACCAGGGCGCGCTCGAACGGCGTCGCCGAGCGCAGCTCGAAGAACTCCCACAGGCTCAACCAGAAGGCATCGAGCTCGGTGATGGACCATTGCCACAGATCCTCGTAGCGCTCGAAGGCCAGGCCGCGCGTCTCGCGCAGAAAGCGCTCGTAGCGGCGGATCTGGGGCTCGGGGCTATCGGGCGTCTGCATGGGCCGATGATGCCTCGTGATTCGCGCTGCTGCTGTCATGCAGGTGCCAAGCCCTGCACGAAGCGCTGCAGCTGTCACAACGCCGTCACGCCGCCGCCACAAAGCCCGGCCAGCATGCAGCCCTCGCTCACCGTCCGCCCATGTCCTCGCCCACCGCCGCAGTTCTCCGCAAGACCGATGCCGCCCGGCGCCTGCTGGCCGGGCCACGCCAGGCCTTGCCGGCGGGCCTGCGCATGCTGCTGATCATGGTGGACGGGCGCCGCAGCCTGCCCGAGTTGCAGGCCCTGGCCCAGGGCCTGGGCCTGGCGCCGCAGCAGGCCGTCGAGCGGCTGCTGGCCGAGGGCCTGGTCAGCGGCCCGGTGTCGGAGCGGGCATCGGCCACCTCGCCTGCCGGCGAAGACGCCGCA
>NZ_JAQOWX010000050.1:0-33011 GCF_028462495.1 Paucibacter sp. XJ19-41 | reverse complement strand
AGCCGCCGCCCGGCTGATGCGCGCCAAGTTCTTCGCGCTGGACCTGGCCGCTCGCATGCTGGCCGGGCGCGACGCGGCGCTGCGCGAGGCGGCCCGCACGGTGGACTCCGAATCGCGCTTCGCCGCCTGGATGGACCACTGCGCCGCCGAGATCGCCCGCGCCGCCGACGCCGAGCGCGCCGCGCTGTTCAGGGAGCGGGTGGGGGCGGTGGGGTGAGGGACCTTTTGCTGCAGCCATTCGAAGAGTAGGAATACGCTGTCTGCAGCTGTGGCATCCTTGTGCCTCGACAGCAAACTGGAGGCATGATGGCCACGCCCACCCACGATCTGGCAGCGGAAGTCCTTGAGCTTCCTGCCGAGGAGCGCGCAAGAATTCTGGAGCTGCTGATCGCCAGCTTCGAGCCGAAATCCAAGGCGCAGAAAGCCTGGATGAGTCTTGCCCAACGCCGGCGAGACGAAGTCCGAAGCGGCAAAGTCGTGATGGTTCCTGGCAATGAAGCGCTGACCCGCGTCAAAGCAAGGATTTCGTGAGCTACTCGATCCATCCTGCGGCCGAAGCTGAACTCGGCGACGCGGCTGTGTACTACGCAACGCACGCAAGTCCAATGATCGCTTTGGCGTTTCTCGCCGAGTACGAGCGTGTGCTGGATATCCTCGTCGAGAACCAGAAGCGCGGGCCGAACGGTGACGAGGGGCTGCGGGTCTACCACTTTGATCGCTTCCCCTACTCTGTGGTGTACGAAGAGGATCAGGTCAACGGCCCGCAAATTTTCGCTATAGCGCACCAGAGTCGCGAGCCCGGATACTGGGGTGATCGAATCTGAATCGATCAATACAGCACTAGGCGCATATGAACAATCTGGCTGCATTTGTCCGCCAAGTTCGCAGTCGATCGCGCGAGCATGCCCAAGCCATGGCTCTGCTTAGCAATGCGGGCCTTGCGGGGCAGATGATTTCTGTCCTACGGCAGGAGATCGATTCCATGGTCAGGGTCGTCTACCTGCTCGCACAAAGCACTCATCGCCGTGATGAATTGATTGCAGCCGCAGTGTCCGGGACGAAGTGGTCGCAACCGGGTTCTCGCGCAGCAGTCACGGACCGGGAGATGGTTGAACTTGCGCAGAGTCTTCAGGGCTGGACTCAATCCGTCTACAAGTTCGGCTGTGCGTTCATTCATCTTTCCAATCTGCATGACTACAACGACAGGGATCCGCTAGAGCTGCTTCCTCACCAGGAGCGAATGGACATACTTGGCCATTGCCGTCATTACCACGGTGGCCCAGGCTCAAGGGATGCAACTTTTGTCGACCTGATGCCGTACCTTCCTCGTGTGCTTGAGAAGATTGCTGCCAACCTTTCGTGCTACCTGGTAGATCTCGAAGGTCTGGCGCAACAAGATGGGCAAAGTGTCTAGCGGACTGCTTTTCCACCCGGAGTGCCCGGGTTCAGCTCTACAGGTCCTGTGTCTGCGAGCGAGAGCATCGTTGGGTCTGCCTGCCCAGCATCACGAAATTCTCTACCCAGGCTACCCCCCATGAAGCGGATCGCAATCCTCACTGCTATTTTCGCTGCCGGCGTCCTCGTCGGCGGGATCACGTTTTCGAGGAGCATTCCGAGATCGCTGCTGGCGGTCGCCTCATGCGATGGCAACTGCTTCAAACCATCCGACGCGGCGGGCCTGCTGATGTCGATCGGAGTGAATCTTCCTGCCGGCCTGGTGCCTCGTGCCGTGGCGGAGTCGGCGAAGTGCATAGGCATTCAGCACTGGAAGCCTGAAGGGCGCTACCACGTCGCGTTCTTTCCGAAGCGAGACGTGCGCAACATCATGGAGCTTCAGCAAGAAGACACACCCTACCTGCTCGATTGCCTGGCGCTTGCTCGTGAGCATGTCGGGGCTGCCGGGTTCAAGAACTATCGCTTCATCAGCAACGGCCCGGCATTGCAGCACCTCACCTACTTCCACTTCCACGTCGTCGCCAAGTAGTGAGACCGTCTGGGGGCAGGTCTTGCCAAAACCGACTCACCCCAGTTCGACGTAGCGCCACCAGTCGCGCGCGAACGGGTGGCGCCAGAAGCCATGCACGCCGGGCTGGCTGACGTCGGTGCGCAGCGCATGCCAGTGCGGCAGATAGGGCACATAGGCCAGCAGCAGCCGGTTGGCCTCGCGCATCAGGGCCAGGCGCTCGGGGCCGTCGGGCAGCGCGCGCTGGGCCTCGTAGAGGCGGTCGTAGGCAGCCAGCTTGAAGCGCGCGTCATTGCTCTGGTCGGCATTGGGGCCGTAGGCCATGCCGAGGAAGAAGTCGGCGTCGGGGAAGGAGATGTTCCAGGAGAAGCCCCAGATCTGCAGCTGGCCGGCCAGCGACTTCTTGATCAGCTCGCCGAAGGTGCCGGTCTCGAACACCATGCGCAGGCCTAGCGCATCCATGCGCTTCTTCCACAGCTCGTCGAGCGAGCGCTGGCGCGAGGTGTTGACGCCGGCCATGCGCAGCAACAGCTTGGAGCCGTCGGGGTTCTCCAGATAGCCGTCGCCGTCGACATCCTTGTAGCCCCAGACATCGAGCAGCGCGCGGGCGCGCGGCAGATCGGGCGTGCTCATCTCGCTCTTGAGCTGCGGGTCGTGACCGTAGACGGCGGCCGGCAGCAGCGACTGGGCCGGCACGCCCTGGCCCTTGTAGACCTGCTGCAGCTCGACCTGGCTGTCATAGGCCAGCGCGATGGCGCGGCGCAGCGCCACCTTCTCCGGGGTGTAGCCGCCAACCTGCGCATCGTTGAAGTTGAAGAAGGAAAAGCGCACATCGGCGCCCAGCGTGCTGCGCGCCGTCACGCCCTTGCGCTGCAGCGCCGGCGCAAGCCGACCGCCCGGCAGGGCCAGTGGCGCGACGCCGGGCGGCATCTCGACAACGTCCAGCTCGCCGCCCTCGAAGGCCAGCCAGCGCGGCTGCTCCTCCTCGATGATGCTGATCTGCACCTGGTCGACCAGCGGCAGGCGCTTGCCCTGCAGCCGGGCCGCCAGCGCCTGCGCGGCCGGGTCGTCGGCCGGCGCCTGGCTGTCGAAGAACTGCTCGCGGAACTGCGGGTTGCGCGACAGCAGCACTTGCGAGCCGCGCCGCCAGTTCGCCAGCCGGAACGGGCCGGTGCCGACCGGATGGGCCATGATGTCGGCGCCATAGGCCTCGACCACCTCGCGGGCGACGGCCGCGCTCAGCCCGGCATTGGCGAACACATAGATGAAGCGCGGATCGCTCTGCGCCAGCCTCACCTCGAAGCGGTAGCGGTCCAGCGCGCGCAGGCCCGCTACCGGCGTGTCGTAGTCCAGCCCGGTCTTGTTCTTGATGGCGCGCTGGCGCAGCTCGCTCAGGCCCAGGATCTTGGCGCCCTCGAACTGGTAGAGGTGCTCGGTCTTGATGCGCGGGTCGTAGTAGCGCTTGATGCTGTAGACATAGTCCTCGGCCACCAGCTCGCGCGGCTTGCCCTTGAAGGCCGGATCCTCGCTGAAGAAGATGCCGGGCTTGAGCGTGAAGACGAAGCGGCGGTAGTCGTCGCTGATCTCGGGCAGCGCGACAGCCGTCTGCGGCCGCAGCTGCACCGGCCGGGCCAGGCAGTCGAAGGTCAGCGGCGACTCGAAGATGTGCGCGTTGATGATGACCGAGGTCTGGTCCGAGACCTGCGGCGGGTCGAAGCCGACCTCGGCCGCGTTGAAGGCGGTGCGCAGGACCTTCTTCCTGCTCGCCGGCTGGGCCTGCGGCAGGGTCGGTGCGGCGGCCAGCGCGGCGGCCGCGCCCAGCAGATCGCGGCGTTTCATGGCTTCGTGCGCGGCAACACGTCGATCAGATGCCAGAACTCGTTGCGGAACAAGGGGCGCCGGTAGCCGATCAGCCAGGGCTGGGCGATGTCGTTGACGATGCGGTGCACATGGGTCTTGGTGGGCATATAGGCGGTCTGCAGGCGTTTGGCCTGCAGGAACAGGGCCTCGCGCTCGGGGCCATCGGGCAGGGCCTGCATGCGCTCGTACAGCGCATCGAACTCGGCATTCTTGAAGCGCGACAGGTTCTGGTTGCCGGCCTGCGGGCCGTAGAAGCGCTGCAGGGCCTGCAGACCGTCGGGCGCGGTGGCGGTGGTGCCCATCATCCACAGCTGCAGCTTGCCGGCGCGCGCGGCCTTCAGCTGCTCGGGCCATTTGCCGGCGAAGAATTTGGTGCGGATGCCGACGCGCTTGAAGTTGATCGTCCACAGCTCGTCATACTGGCGCGACAGCGCATCGGGTTGGGTCGCGACCTCCAGCGCCAGCGGGCCGCCATCGGGGCGGTCGCGCCAGCCGTCGCCGTCCTGGTCGACATAGCCATACATATCGAGCAGGGCGTTGGCGCGGGCCGGGTCGAAGTCGCCGTTCTCGCTCTTGAACTCGGGGTCGTAGCCGCTGGTATGGGGCAGCAGCGGCGACTGCGCGGGAATCGCCTGGCCACGCCGCACCAGGCGGATCTCGCGCTCCACGTCCAGCGCCAGCGACAGTGCGCGGCGCAGCGCCACCCGCTCGGGCGTGTAGCCGCCGATCACCGGGTCTTCCATATTGAAGAAGGTGAAGGCGCTGTCGGCATTGATCAATCGGCTGAGCCGCATGCCCTGCCTGGCGAGATTGGGTGCCAGCTTGCCGTGCGGCAGTGCCACCGCGACGAACTCGGGCGGCACGCGGTCGATCAGATCATGTTCGCCGCCCAGATAGGACAGCCAGCGCGGTTGCGACTCCTCGATGATGCTGACCTCGACGCGGTCCACCATCGGTATGCGCCGGCCCTTGAGCCGGGCCAGGATGGCCTGGCCCTCGGCATCGTCGGCGCGCGGCTGGGCCTCGTAGACGCGTTCGCGGTAACCGGGGTTGCGCTCCAGCACGATCAGCGAGCTGCGCCGCCAGTCCTTCAGCACAAAGGGGCCGGTGCCGACCGGGTGGGCGCTGATCTGCTCGCCATAGTGCTGCACCACCTCGCGGGCCACGGCGCCGAACAGATCGTTGGTGGCCAGCATTTCAAGCAGGCGCGGGCGCGGGCTCTTCAGCCTGATCTGCAGCGTGTGGCGATCCGGCGCGCTCAGGCCTTCGATGGGGCTGTCGTAGTCAAACGGGGTCTTGCTGCTCAGCGCGGCCTGGCGCCGCTCGGCCAGGCCCAGAATGCCCCGCTCCTCAAGAGAGGCCCACATGGGGCTCTTGACCGCCGGGTCGGCAAAGCGCATCAGGCTGTAGACATAGTCCTGGGCCACCAGCTCGCGTCTCTTGCCCTTGAAGGCCGGATCGTCGGCGAAGAAGATGCCGGGCTTGAGCTTGATGGTCCAGCGGGTGAAATCGGCATTGACCTCGGGCAGGGCCGCCGCCGTCAGCGGCACGATCTTGACCGGCAGGGCCAGCGGGTCGTAGCCGTAGAGCGCCTCGAAGATATGGGGCGTGACGGTGCGGGAGTAGGTGTCGCTGACCTGGGCCGGATCGAAGCCGGTCTCGGCGATCGGGAAGGCGTAGCGGAAGGTCTTGGGCTCGGCACCTGCCGCTACCTGGCACAGGGCGGCCAGCATGGCCAGGACGATGCGCTTGATCATGGGCGTTGGCTGGGGTCTATGTCCACCCACTGCCAGAACTGCTGGCTGAAGGGCGGCCGCTTGTAGCCGATCAGCCAGGGCTGGCTGAGGTCGCTGATGACGCGGTGCACCAGGAACTTGATCGGCATATAGGCCGTCGTCAGCTTCTGCGCCTCACGCAGCAGGGCCAGGCGCTCGGGGCCGTCGGGCAGGGCCTGCATCTGCTCGTAGATCGCATCGAAGCGCTCCAGCTTGAAGCGGCTGAAGTTCTGGCCGCCGGCCGAGGGGCTGTAGAGCAGCTCCAGGCCGGGCTGCACATCGGGCGAGTTGGAGCTGAAGCCCAGCTGCCACAGCATCAGCTGGCCGGCGCGCGCGGCCTTCAACTGCTCGGGCCATTTGGCTACCTTGACCTCCAGGCGTATGCCCAGCGCGTCGAGGTCGCGCTTCCACATCTCCTCGAAGGAGCGCGAGCGCGCATCGGGCGAGCTGGCATAGCGGATCAGCAGCGGCTGGCCGTCCGGCAGATCGCGCCAGCCGTCGCCGTCGCGGTCGATATAGCCGAACAGGTCCAGCAAGGCCTTGGCCCGGACCGGATCATGGTCGCTATTGGGGCTCTTGTAGTCAGCATCGAAGCCGAAGGTGTAGGGTGCGACCACGCTTTGCGCCGGCACGGCCTGGCCGCGCCAGACATTGCTGACCTGGCGGCCCACATCGGTGCCCAGGCCGATGGCGCGGCGCAGCGCCACCTTGTCGGGCGTGTAGCCACCGACCACCGGGTCCTTCATGTCCCAGTAGTACATGAATCGGTCGGAGGCCAGCACGCGCTCCAGCTGCATGCCCCGGCGCGCCAGATTGGGTGCGAGCTTGCCGTGAGGGATGGCCTGGTTGGCGAAGGGTGCGGGCAGCACCCAGGAGAGCTCGAACTCGCCGTTCAGAAAGGACAGCCAGCGCGGCTGGTCTTCCTCGATGATGGCCACCTCGACCCGGTCCACCATGGGCAGGCGCCGGCCCTTGAAGCGGGCCAGCAGGGCCTGGCCGGCCGCATCGTCGGCGCTGGGTTCGGCGTCGTAGAAGCGCTCGCGGTAAGCAGGGTTGCGCTCGAACACCATCAGCGAGCTGCGCCGCCACTGCTTCAGCAGGAAGGGGCCGGTGCCGACCGGATGGGCGCTGATCTTGTCGCCGTAGAACTCCACCACCTCGCGCGCCACCGCGCCGAACAAATCACCGCTGGCCAGCGTGAACAGCAGGCGCGGGCGCGGCGCGGCGAGCTTGAGCTGCAGCGTGTAACGGTCCAGCGCGCGCAGCCCCTCGACCGGGTGGTCGTAGTCAAAGGGCTTTTTGTGCTTCAGCGCGTCCTGGCGCAGCTCGTCCACGCCCAGCATGCCGACGTCCTTGAGCGTCGAGTAGATCGGGCTCTTGCTCGCGGGGTCGAAGAAGCGCTTGAAGCTGTAGACGAAGTCCTCGGCCACCAGCTCGCGCCTGGCGCCCTTGAAGGCAGGGTCGTCGGCAAAGAAGATGCCCGGGCGGATCTTGATGGTCCAGGTCCTGAAGTCGGCCGAATGCTCGGGCATGCCTTCGGCGACATTGGGCCGTATCTTGTAGGGCCTGGCCAGATAGTCGTACTCGTACAGCCCATCGAAGATGTGGCTGGTCATGATGCGCGAGTACAGGTCGTTGAGCTGGGCCGGGTCGAAGCCGGTCTCGGCGGCGTTCAGCGCGTAGCGCAGGACCTTGGGCTCGGCGGCCTGCTGCGCCTGCGCGGGCTGGGCCGCCATCAGCAGCAGGGCCAGGCCGGCCAGCAGCAGGCGGGCGGTCATGGCTTCTTGGCCGGCTCGATGTCCACATAGCTCCACCAGTCCTGCTTGAAGGGATGGCGGCGGTAGCCGATCAGCTGGGGCTGGGCGAGATCGGTGATGAAGCGGTGGGCCTTGTGCTTGTAAGGCATATAGGCCGTCATCAGGCGCTCGCTTTCGCGGAACAGGGCCGCGCGCTCGGGGCCGTCGGGCATGGGCGCGGTCCGCTCAAACAAACGGTCGGCCGCCGGCAGGCGGATGCGCGCGAAGTTCTGGCTGCCGATATAGAGGGAGGAGAGGCTGCTCAGGAAATCTTGCGGATCGGGCATCGAGGCCGAGGTGGCCAGGCTCCAAATCTGGAACTTGCCGGCCCGCAGGGCCTTGTAGTTCTCGGGCCATTTGCCCGGCTTGAACGTGACCCGCAGGCCCACCTTGGCCAGCGACTTCTGCCACAGCTCATCGATCTGGCGCTGCGAGCCGTCCGGCGTGGTCAGGCTGTCGAGCAGCAACGGCTTGCCATCGGGCTGGTCGCGCCAGCCATCCCCGTCGCGGTCGACATAGCCATACATATCGAGCAGGGCCTTGGCGCGAGCGGGGTCGTAGTCGCTCATCTCGCTCTTGAAAGCGGGGTCGTAGGCGCTGGTGCCGGGCGGATAGATAGACTGCGCGACGACAGCCTGGTTGCGCCGGGCCACGCGGATCTCCTGTTCCATATCGGAGGCCAGCGAGATCGCGCGGCGCAGTGCGATGCGCTCGGGCGTGTAGCCGCCGATCACCGGGTCTTCCAGATTGAAGACCCAGAAACCCACGTCCGGGCTCAGCACGCGGTAGCCCTGCATCGCTTTCTTGGCCAGGTTCGGCGCGAGCTTGCCGTTGGGCATGGCCTGGCTGATGAACTCGTTGGGCACCCGCTCCAGCAGGTCGAACTCGCCGCCGAGGAAGGCCAGCCAGCGCGGTTGACCCTCTTCGATGATGGACACCTCGACCCGGTCGATCATGGGGATGCGCCGGCCCTTGAAGCGCGCCAGCAAGGCCTGACCCTCGGCATCATCGGCGCCGGGCTCGGCCTCGTAGAAGCGCTCGCGGTAGCCGGGGTTCTTCTCCAGCACGATGCGCGAGCTGCGGCGCCAGTCCTTCAGCACAAAGGGGCCGGTGCCGACCGGGTGTTCCATGGTCTTGCCTGGATAGGCCTCGACCACCTCGCGCGCCATCGCGCCGTAGAGATCGGTCTGGGCCAGGGTCTGGGGCAGGCGCGGACGCGGCTTGTCCAGGCGCAGCTGCAGGGTGTAGCGATCCAGCGCGCGCAGGCCCGCGATCGGGCGGTCGTAGTCGAAGGGCTTGCCGCCGGCGCCATCCTGGCGGAGTTCGGCGCGGTACTCGGCCAGGCCGCTGATGCCCAGCGCCTCGACCTCGCTCCAGTGGCTGGAGGCCACCTCGGGGTCGGCCACCCGCTTGATCGCGTAGAGGTAATCCTCGGCCACCAGTTCACGCTTCTTGCCCTTGAAGGCCGGGTCGTCGGCGAAGAAGATGCCGGGCTTGACCTTGAAGGTCCAGCTGCGGAAGTCCTCGCTGTGCTGCGGCATGCCGTCCGCCGTCAGCGGGATCAGCCGCGCCGGCCGCGCCAGATGGTCGTAGCTGTACAGGCCCTCGAAGATATGTGCCGTGATGATGCGCGAATAGATATCGCCGATCTTGGCCGGGTCGAAGCCAGTTTCGGCGACCTGGAAGGCGTAGCGCAGCACCTTGGGCTGCGCATCCGGGGTTTGCGCCTGGGTCAGCCCCAACTGCAAGGCCATCAAGGCGGCCAGGCCGGCACGAGCGAAAAGCGTGTTGATCATGGTTGCGGGCGTTTGCTGTTGTCGATGTCCACGTACTGCCACCAGTCCTGCCAGAACAGCGGGCGGCGGTAGCCGATCAGCCAGGGCTGGCTCAGGTCGGTCAGGATGCGGTGCACATGCTGCTTGTAGGGCATATAGGTGGCGGCGATGCGCTTGCCCTCATGAATCAGGGCCAGGCGCTCGGGGCCATCGGGCAGGGCCTGCATGCGCTCGTAGATGGTGTTGAACGCGGCCATGTCGAAGCGCGACAGGTTCTGCCCGCCGATGGCCGGGCCGTAGAGGCGCTGCAGCGCGGGCTGGGCGTCGGGCTTGTCGGCCGAGGAGGCCACGCCCCACATCTGGAACTTGCCGCCGCGCACGCTCTTCAGGTTCTCCGGCCATTTGGCGGTCTTGAACTCCAGGCGCAGGCCCACGGCCTGCAGATTCTTCTGCATCAGCTCGTCGAGCCGTCGCGAGGCGTTGTCGGGCTGGGTATTGCGCAGCAGCAGCAGGGGCTGGCCGTCGGGCTGCTCGCGCCAGCCGTCGCCATCGCGGTCCAGATAGCCATAGAGCTCCAGCAAGGCCTTGGCACGGGCCGGGTCATGGTCGCTGATATGGCTCTTGAACTCGGCCGCGTAGCCGGTGGTGTGCGGCACCACCGGTGATTGCGCCGGCACCGCCTGGCCATGGCGCGCCAGCTGGATCTCGCGCCCGACATCGATGGCCAGGCTGATCGCGCGGCGCAGCGCCACCTTGGCCGGCGCCATGCCGCCGACCACCGGGTCTTCCATATTGAAGACCGTCATCGTCGATTCGGGGCCGACGATGCGATAGCCCTGGATGCCACGCTTGGCGAGGTTGGGCGCGATCTTGCCGTTGGGCATGGCCTGGCTGATGAAGTCGGCCGGCACCCGCTCCAGGAAATCCTTCTCGGCATTGATGAAGGACAGCCAGCGCGGCTGGCTTTCCTCGATGACGGCGATCTCGACGCGATCGACCATCGGCAGGCGCCGGCCCTTCAGGCGCGCCAGCAAGGCCTGACCCTCGGCGTCATCGGCGGCCGGCTCGGCCTCGTAGAAGCGCTCGCGGTAGCCGGGGTTCTTGTCCAGCACCATCTGCGAGCTGCGCCGCCAGCTCTTCAGCACAAAGGGGCCGGTGCCGACCGGGTGGGCCATGATCTTGTCGCCGTAGTGCTCGACCACCTCGCGCGCCACCGCGCCATAGAGGTCGGAGCTGGCCATCAAGGCCTCGATCAGGCGCGGCCGGGCCTGCTCGGTCTTGAGCTGCAAGGTGTAGCGGTCCAGCGCGCGCAGGCCCTCCAGCGGGGCGGCATAGTCAAACGGCTTCTTGCCCTTCAGCGCCTGCTCGCGCAGCGCCCTCAGGCCCAGCAGGCCGGCATCATCGAAGGTGGACCAGAAAGGGCTCTTGACCGCCGGGTCGGCGAAGCGCTTGAAGCTGTAGACATAGTCCTCGGCCACCAGCTCGCGCTTGTTGCCACCAAAGGCCGGGTCGTCGGCGAAGAAGATGCCCGGCTTGAGCCGTATGGTCCAGGTCTTGAAGTCGGCGCTGGGCTCGGGCAGCGCGGCGGCGGTCAGCGGCCTGAGCTTGACCGGCCGGGCCAGCGGGTCGTAGTGGTACAGCGCTTCGAAGACATGGGCGGTGACGGTGCGCGAGTAGATGTCGGTGATCTGGGCCGGATCGAAGCCGGTCTCGGCCACCAGGAAGGCGTACTTCAGCACCTTGGGCGGCGGGCCGGCAGGCGCCTGCGCCTGGGCCGTCACCGCCACAAGCGCCAGGCAGGCCCCAATCAAGTAGCGCCGCATCGGGGCCTCTTGCTTCAGGAACCCTGGCGCTGCTTGGCCAGGGCTTCGGTATCGATGTCCACGTAGCGCCAGAAATCACGCACGAAGACATTGCGGTCGAAGCCGATCACCCAGGGCTGGGCCAGATCGGTGAACAGGCGGTGCACATGCATCTTGTAGGGCATGTAGGCGATCATCAGCTTGGCTGCCTCCTGCATCACGGCCTGGCGCTCGGGGCCGTCGGGCAGCATCTTCTGCTTCTGGTACAGCGCGTTATAGGCCGGCAGGTCGACGCGCGACTTGTTGGCCGAGCCCTTGGCGCGGCCATCGCCCAGCGCCAGGAAGGTGTCGCCGTCCGGCGCGGTGGCGACCCAGCTGACCGACCACATCTGCAGCTTGGCCGCATTGGCGCTCTTCAGGTTCTCGGGCCATTTGGCGGTCTTGAACTCGATGCGCACCTTCAGCGCATCCATATTCTTCTGCCATTGCTCGATCAGCTGGCGGCTCTGGCTGTCGGGCTGGGTGGCGAGCTCCAGCAGCAGCGGCTTGCCATCCGGCAGATCGCGCCAGCCATCGCCGTCGCGGTCCACATAGCCATACAGATCCAGCAGTGCCTTGGCCTTGGGCAGGCTGAACTCGCTCATCTCGGACTTGAAGCCCGGCTGGTAGCCGAAGGTGCCGGGGCCGAAGGGGCTCTGGGCCGGCATGGCCTGGCCACGGCGCGCCAGCAGGATCTCCTTGTCCAGATCGACGGCCAGGCTGATCGCGCGGCGCAGCGCCACCTTCTCGGGCGTGTAGCCGCCCACCACCGCGTCTTCCATATTGAAGTAGGTGAAGGCGATCTCGGGGTAGGGGAAGCGCACCGCGCGCATGCCGCGCTTGGCCAGATTGGGGGCCAGCTTGCCATTGGGCGTGGCGATGCTGACGTACTCCGACGGCACCTCCTCCAGCACATCAGCCTCGCCGTTCATGAAGGACAACCAGCGCGGCTGGTTCTCCTCGATGATGGCGATCTCGACCCGCTCGGTCAGCGGCAGGCGCCGGCCCTGCAGCTTTGCGGCCTGGGCCTTGAGCACCGGGTCGGCATCGGCCGGCGGCTGCTCGTCATAGAGCTCCTCGCGGTAGTTCGGATTCTTGCCGAGCACGATGCGCGAGCTGCGGCGCCACTCAGCCAGCCGGTAGGGACCGGTGCCGACCGGGTGTTCCATGATCTTGTCGCCATAGAACTCGACCACCTCGCGCGCCACCGCGCCGAGGAAGGCCGAGTCGGCGAACTGGTTGATGAAGCGCGGATCGCCGACGCCCAGCTTGACGCGGAAGCTGTAGCGGTCCAGCAGCTGCAGGCCCTCGACCTCGCGGTCGTAGTCGAAAGGCTTTTTGGCCGCCATCAGCTCCTTGCGCAGCTCCGACAGCCCGAGGATCTGCACGTTCTCGAGCAGATAGAGATTGCGGCTGTTGAGCTTGGGGTCGTAGTGACGCTTGATCGAGTAGATGTAGTCGGCCGCCGTCAGTTCGCGCTTCTTGCCCTTGAAGGCCGGATCGTCGGAAAAGAAGATGCCCGGCTTGATGCGGAAGGTCAGGCTCTTGAAGTCGGGTGAGACCTCGGGCATGGCCGCCGCGGTCGATGGCCGCAGCTGGTAGGGCCGGGCCAGAAAGGCAAAGTCCAGCGGCGCCTCGAAGATGCCGGCGGCGACGGCCTTGGAATAGCGATCGCTGATCTGGGCCGGGTCGAAGCCGGTCTCGGCCACGCGGAAGGAGTAGCGGATCACCTTGGCCTCGCCGGCCGCAGCGCCGGTCTGGGCCGGGCTGGCCAGGGAAACACAGGAGAACACGGCGGCGAGGGCCAGTCGTGCGAAGCCAGAACGCATCACGATCACAATCCTTGCAATGACAACGCGCCGCAGGCCTTGTGGGTGCGGCGCGTCAATGGCCCAGGCCGCCACCGGTTCCGGCGCGCTGGGCGAGGTGCGGAGTCTAGGGCTATTGCCCCCGACAGGCCGCGCATTTTGGCCCAGAAAGGCCGCAAACCCCGTTGAATACGGGGGCTTCCTAGGGCAAACCCGGATCAGCCAAGGGCAAATGCCGGTGATTCCGGGCGCCGTCTCCATTAGACTCGCGCCTGCTTTCAATATGGAGACCCCCCTCACCACAAGTGAGCGGGGTCTCGCTTTTGTCTACTCAAGACGCTTGGCATGGAGATCCGACAGCGATGGCGGCATACCTGATAAGGCGCTTGTGGCAAATGATTCCCACCTTGCTGGGCGTCGTGCTGCTGGTGTTCTTCGTCTTCAAATACTTCGGCGGCGACCCTGCCGAAATCCTCGGCGGCCTGAACGCCAGCCCCGAACAGATCGACGCCATCCGCGAACAGCTGGGCCTGAACAAGCCGGTCTGGGAGCAGCTGTGGATCTTCATCCAGCAGATCGTCACCTTCGACTGGGGCCGCAGCTGGGCCACCAACGAGTCGGTGGCCAGCCTGTTCACCACCCGCATGCCGGCGACGCTGACGGTGATGGTGCCCATCCTGGTGCTGGAAGTGCTGCTGGCGATTCCGTTCGCGATGGCGGTGGCCTATGTGCGCGGCAGCCTGACCGACCGCACGGTGATGATCGTGACGACAGTGGCGGTGTCGATCTCGCTGCTGGTCTATGTGATCGTGTTCCAGTATGTGTTCGCCTTCCGCCTGGGCTGGTTCCCGGTGCAGGGCTGGACCGACAGCTTCTGGACCAATCTGACCACCTATGCGCCGCTGCCCATCATCGTGGTGGTGGCGGTGGCGCTGGCGCCCTACACGCGGCTGTACCGCACCTTCTTCCTGGACGAGATCGGCCATGACTATGTGCGCACCGCGCGCGCCAAGGGCATGACCGAGAAGACCATCCTGCTCAAGCATGTCTTGCGCAACGCGATGATTCCGATCCTGACGAATATCGCGGTGGCGCTGCCGGGCGTGTTCACCGGCGCCTTCCTGATCGAGGTGTTCTTCTCGATCCCGGGTCTGGGCCGCGAGATCCTGCTGGCGGTCAACCGCAGCGACTACCCGGTCATCCAGGCCTTTGCGATCTATATCGCGTTCCTGACCATGGTGATCAATCTTGTTACCGACCTGCTCTACAAGCTGGTCGACCCACGGGTGGTGCTGAAATGAAACTCCTGAATTCTTCAGTTTCATTCCGACTCGGAGAGGCGAAATGAGCGCGGTTCTGTCGAATACTCCGGCGGCCAAGGCCGGCGCCCAGCGCTCCGAAGGCGTCTGGGCCGCCTCCTGGCGCCGCATGCGTGCCGACAAGGTCGGCATGGTCTGCATGGCCATCGTGGCCGTGTTCCTGGTGCTGGTGGCCCTGTCGGGCGCCGGCGTGATCGCCTCGGGCTGGCAGAAGGAAGTGGGCGTGCCCAACGCGCCGCCGACCTTCCTGGGCCCGCGTGCGGCCGAGGCCACCGGCGCCATCGCGCAGCCCAAGGGTCCGAATGTCGACCTCAGCGACATCGATCCGCTGGCGCCGCGCTATGCCGAATGGGAAGAGCGCGCCAAGCAGTTCAAGACGGTGGACACGGTCAAGGCCGAGACCCTGACCTTCGGCGCCGACCGGCTGGGCCGCGATGTGCTGACCAAGGCCATCAAGGGCGCCGAGGTCTCCATCATGGTGGGCGTGCTGGCCGCCGTGCTGGCGACGCTGATCGGTACCGTGCTGGGCGCGCTGTCGGGCTTCTTCGGCGGCAAGATCGGCGACTTCCTGGAGTGGCTCTACAACGTCTTCACCGCCATCCCCGGCATCCTCCTGATCTTCGCGTTCGCGGTGATCTTCGGGCGCGGCGTGATGTCGGTGGCGCTGATCCTGGGCCTGGCCGGCTGGCCCGGCATCTACCGGCTGATACGCGCCGAGTTCATGAAGCATTCGGTGCGCGAGTATGTGCGCTCGGCCGAGGCCATCGGCGCCAGCAAGATGAGCCGCATGTTCAAGCACATCCTGCCCAATGTCTCGCACGTGGCGCTGGTGCAGCTGTCGCTGCATGTGGTGAGCTTCATCAAGAGCGAGGTCATCCTGTCCTATCTGGGCCTGGGTGTCGGCGTGGACCAGGTCTCCTGGGGCACCATGCTGGCCGAGAGCCAGAGCGAGCTGATCCTGGGCTATTGGTGGCAGCTGGTCGGCGTCACGGTGGTGATGGCCGTCTTCGTGACCGCGTTCGCGCTGTTCACCGACGCCTTGCGCGATGCGCTGGATCCGAAATTGAGAGGCCTGGAGTAAAGCCATGCTGTTGAGTATTCAAGACCTGAAGGTCGCCTTCCGCATGGGCAAGCAGGGCGGCCAGATGCAGCGCGCGCTGGCCGTCAAGGGCGTCAGCTTCGATGTGCCGGAGAACTCGACCGTGGCCCTGGTGGGCGAGTCGGGCTCGGGCAAGAGCGTCACCGCGATGTCCATCCTGAACCTGCTGCCGGACAACGCCGAGCGCGAGGGCAAGATCGAGTTCCAGGGCCGCGACCTGCTGGGCTGCACCCTGCCCCAGCTGCAAGCCATCCGCGGCAAGGAAATCGCCTGCGTGTTCCAGGACCCGATGACCTCGCTGAACCCGGTGTTCACCGTGGCCGAGCAGATCATGGAGCCGCTGATCAAGCACATGGGCATGAGCCGCCGCCAGGCCCTGGTGCGCGCCGAGGAGCTGCTCAACGAGGTTGGCATCCCCGAGCCCAAGCGCCGCCTGAAGGCCTATCCGCACGAGATGTCGGGCGGCCAGCAGCAGCGCGTGATGATCGCGGTGGCGCTGGCCTGTTCGCCGAAGCTGCTGATCGCCGACGAGCCGACCACGGCGCTGGACGTGACCATCCAGCGCCAGGTGATGGAGCTGATGGCCAAGCTCAAGGACACGCACAAGATGAGCATGCTGTTCATCTCGCATGACCTCGGCGTGGTGGGCGAGATCTCCGACCATGTGGTGGTGATGCGCCATGGCCAGATCCGCGAGAAGGCCCCGGTGGCCGAGATCTTCAAGAACCCGCAGGACGGCTATACCAAGGCCTTGCTGGCCTGCCGTCCCAGCCTGACCGAGAACCCGGCGCGGCTGATGGTGATCGACGATCACATCGCCGGTCGCGAAGCGCAAGGCCTGGGCAAGGCCAAGGACCCGAACGCGCCGGTGATCCTGGAGGCGCGCGGCCTGAAGAAGAGCTTCTTCTTCAAGGACGGGCTGTTCGGCAAGAAGGAGTTCAAGGCCGTCAAGGAAGTCAACTTCCAGCTGCGCAAGGGCTATACCCTGGGCGTGGTCGGCGAGTCCGGCTCCGGCAAGACGACCATGGGCCTGACCCTTTTGCGCCTGCATGAGCCCAGTGGCGGCGAGGTGCTGTTCGAGGGCAAGGACCTGCTGAAGATGAGCGGCAATGACTGGCAGAAGATGCGCCGCCGCATCCAGGTCGTGTTCCAGAACCCCTATGCCTCGCTGAACCCGCGCTTCACGATCGGCCAGACGCTCTTGGAGCCGATGGAGATCCACGGCATCGGCACCAGCACGGCCGACCGCCAGGCGCGTGCCAGCGCGCTGCTGCACAAGGTGGGCCTGGATGATTCGGCGCTGAACAAGTACCCGCACGAGTTCTCCGGCGGCCAGCGCCAGCGCATCGCGATCGCGCGCTGCCTGACGCTGAATCCCGAGGTGCTGGTGCTGGACGAAGCCGTCTCGGCGCTGGACGTGTCGGTGCAGGCCCAGGTGCTGAACCTGCTGAAGGACCTGCAGGACGAATTCGGCCTCAGCTACATCTTCATCAGCCACGACCTCGCGGTCGTGAAGTTCATCTCTGATGAGGTGCTGGTGATGCAGAACGGCGATGTGGTCGAGCAAAGCGAGACCCAGGCCCTGCTGGCCGCCCCGAAGCAGGAGTACACCCGCCGCCTGCTCGGCGCGGTGCCGCGCGGCTATCAGGAGACGGCGGCTGCGGCGGCTTGACACAGAGGCACGCTGCATCCCGGCTCGAAAGGCGACTCTGCGGAGTCGCCTTTTTTGTGTGCGCTTGGGTTCGTAAGGTGAGATGTGCGGTTGCAGCGGGTGTAGCTTGCCGTGACCGAACACCCCACCCTGCGGCATGCCGCGCGACTGACCGCAAGGGAGAGGTGTTTTGCTGGTTTGATTGCCAGTTGCTGCACGTCGGTCACGACGAACTAAGCGGAGCGCACCTATTTGCCTAAGAGCCGTGCCGGGCCATTCCTCAGAGATTGAGTTGTGGTCTGCAGGTCGGGTAGGGCAGCAGGGATGGATTGCTGTGGCCATGGACCGCTCCAGTTGCGGCCGTAAATCACTTGCTGGCCGGTGAGCAGGTCCATCAGGCCGTCGCCATTCAGATCGAGCTGCACGAATGCGCCACTGCCGGGAGGGCCGAAGTGCTCGAAGCGCCGTACCGTCTGCATCCGGCCATCCTCGCCCTGCAGGTAGACGTAGACGTGCGCGCTAGAACCACCCAGGGCAAAGACATCTCTGCGCCCGTCGCCATTCAGGTCTCCCGTCATCAGGACTTCGCCCCAGCCCTCCTCAAACACCGGGCTCGCCTGTGGCGCAGCATCAAGCTGCCCCCTCCCGTCGTTGAGGATGACAAGCAAGGAGCTGTTCAGGCGCTTGGCGGGCGTGGTGAGCACTGCGTCCGGGCGACCATCACCGTTCAAGTCCGCCAACTCCAGCGCGTAAGACAAGAGTCCACCGGCCGGGAGATTGCGGCTGTGTGCGGCAGAGAATGCGCCACCCGCAGTTTGGTGAGCCCAGGCCAGCTCCCACTGATTACCGGCCTGATAGCGCAGCCACACGAGATCCTGGCGGCCATCACCGTTGAGATCGGCCACTCGCCAGGCGGCGGCACCGTTGCCCCCGGTTAACAGCAAATGCTGGCTTTTCCAGATGCCGTTCGCACCGCGCCGTGACGCGCGAAAGCTGCTGTTGTCGGTGTGGATCAATGCGGGGCCGGGCTCGCCATCCAAAATCATGCTTGCCAGGGCAGACTGTTGGCTGTCCATGCCCTGCACGCTCTGGAAGCTGCCGTCAGCCTGTTGCAGCAGCAGCGCCGACATGCCACCCCAGGAGCCGCTGGCTGAAAATGCGATATCTGCCCGCCCATCGCCATTGAAGTCCCCCACCACCGGCAGGTTGCCCTTCTGCGGCAAGCCGAGGTAGTCCGCAGCCAGCTGCTGACGCCGCACGCCGAAACCGCCGCTGACCAAGCCTGCACGAATGACGATACCGGCCTTGGAACTGGCCAACTCATAGCCGTTTTCGACCAGATCGGCCACTCCATCGCCAGTGACGTCCGCGAGGACGGCGGCAGTGACGAAGAAACCTTCATTGCTCCGCGCCTGCGGCCGTGCCAGTGGCCCCTGGGTCGCCTGGAAAGACAGGCCGAGGGCAGGCAGGGCCTTGCCCGATTCATCCACCAGCGGATGTTTCAGGCGCACGCTGTAGCGTTGGCCGTAAGTCAGGGCTTGCGGCAATGTGCCGAACAGTCGAAGGCCATCCTGGCGTGCCGGTACCTCGAGCTCGCTGCGGTCATCGGCGGTCAGAATCAGGACCAGGGGCGCATTGCCCACCGGTTCCACCGACCGATCTAGGTTCAGCACGAGCTCACCAGTCACGGGCGCATCGCCTTCGCCATGGGCCGGCACACTGCTGAGAAGACGAGGCCCGGACGGATCCAGCGTGAATTGAAGCTGTTGGGCCGACAGTGCGTTGCCGAGCCGATCAGTTATTTCCGTGCCGAGCACCAAGGTATGCAGACCACCGAAGAAACCTCGGGTCGGCCGGATGTACACGCTGTTTTCAGTGGCCACATAGCGAATAGCGGGTAGGGGTTCGATACCCTCGGCACTGGTGAGCTGCACGGCACCGGTCTTGCGTAGAGAGGCCTCGTCCAAGGGTTCACTGAAGCGCAACACGATGGCATCCAAGGTCGAACGCACCGTGCCCGCTGCAGGCGTCGAGGCGAGCAGGTGCGGGGCTTCGCTGTCTGTACGTTGGGTTCCCACCCGGTAGGCCAGTAATTCGTCCAGTTCGCTGCTGCTGCGTCCTTGCTCCTGCGTCACCGTTTGGGTTTTGACGGGCCCGATCTGCGGTACCAGCCACTCGTCGATGATGACGGTGGTGTCCAGCGGCTGGGATTGACCTGCAGGCGTCACGCGCAGCCGTGCCGTGCTGCGAAGCTGGGCTGCCTGAGGAAAGTTGCCGGCCGGCACCGTCACGGCGCCATTGCCCACATAGGCCGACTCCACGCGCAGTTCAACCACGTCCTCGCGACCGTCGCCGGTCACATCCACGCTCACACGTCGATCCGCAAGTGACACTGTCTCGCCCAGAGCCAGGCCAAATCTCATGATCTCCACGGGGCCGAATGTCCGCTCCAGAGCGTCAGCAAAGTGCCCCGGCACTTGGCTGGCCGACTGGGCATTGATGGCCACATACTCGGGCTCCTCGCTGCGGCTGTCGCGCACTTGATAGGCCAGTTGGTCGTTGAGCCTTGCCAACTCCGTCACCTGCTTCAAGTACTCCAACGTTGCCGCGTCAGCACCGGTGTGGCGCCAAACGCGTCGGTCCCCAGCGGCCATGGGATAGTGCTCTGCAGTCAATCGGTTGACCGATACCGTTGGCGGAGAGGTCGACTCGTTCGATCCACCGCCGCCGCCGCCGCAGCCAGCTAACAGAGCCAAGCCGGTGAAAGCGAGCAACCCGGCCGCTCGTCTCGGCCGATGGTGCCAAACCGCCGTGCAATCGGGCAGACGCACATATTTCTTTGGATTCATCGCTGCTCACGCTCGTCAATTGAGGCCGGCAATGTACCTCACGGCTCTGTACGAGATAGGCACGGCGACGCGACCTCCGTCTGATGGCCTGGTGTTGCAGGCCATGCCACCGATTTGTCACTTCGTCGATTACCGCGCTGCGGCATCCCCGGCCACTTCTACAGTGCGGCCTCACCATCACTTGCAGGAGAACCTTCGATGAACCGTAGCGCCACCTTCGCCCTGGCCCTGGCCGCCGCCCTCATGTCCACCGCCTGCGTGCTGGCGCCCGGTTCGTCGCGCAGCAGCGATCCGACCGATGTGGCCCGCATGGGCGAGCAGGCCATCAAGACCTGCGGCGAAGGTCAGGTGAAGGAGGTCAACACGCGCAGCTTCAGCTGCAAGTGAGCGGGGGGCGTTAGCGCCGCAGCAGGGCCCAGATCGCCGGCAGCACCAGCCAGAAGCCGGATGCCGGCATCAGCAGCAGGCTCAGCAGGGTCAGGGCCAGCAGGCCCCAGCCGAGCCGGCGCAGCGCCCGGGTCTGGCCGTCGCGCTCCAGTGCCGTGATGCTGATGGCCAGCAAGGCCAGCACCGCACCGAACAGCGTGAACCAGGTCACCGCGCCGCGCAGCGGATCGGCGCCGACGCTGTCCAGCAATCCGCCCCGCGCCATCTGCAGCAGCACCGGCGCGAACGCCGCGCCCGCAAACACCGTGTGCAGGGCGGCCACGCCCATCAGCCAATGGCCGACCCAGGCGCGTGGGCGGGGTGTCGAAAACGTCGTCGTGTTCATCATCAAATCCAGTCTTGGTGGGTGGTGACCTGGGCCCGCAGCCGGCTCAGCAGATGCACAAGGCCCAGCAGGCTGCGGTCGAAGAAGGGCTGCTCGGCGGGCATGTGCTTGAGGTAGCGCATCGCCAGGCGATGTTGGGCGGCCGGCATGCGCGGCATAGCCGGGTGCTGGCCGAAGTCGTAGCGCGGCGTGCGCCAGGGCAGCAGCAGCCAGTCCAGCAGCGGCGCCAGCGCCGGCAGCAGCTGGCTGCGGAACTCGGCCAGACCCAGCTCCGGCGCGACCAGGCCCAGGGCTATGTAAGCGTCGAGCAGGCCGGCATCGTCGCCGCGCAGCCGGGCGCGCCAGGTCTGGCGCAGGCTCTCGGCAAAGTCGGGGGCCAGCGTTCGCGTGCAGCCGAAATCCAGCAGCCCCAGCCGGCCGTCCGGCATGAACAGGTAGTTGCCCGGCTGCGGATCGGCCTGCAGACGCCGCAGCTCGAAGGCGCTGGTCATGAACAGGTCCAGCAAGACCTGACCCTGGCGGTCGCGCTCGACCTGGATCGGGCCGCCGGCCAGCCAGTCGGGCAGATGCAGGCCGGCCAGCCGCTCCATCGTCAGCACCCGCGCGCTGCTGAGCGCGGGCAGCGCTCGCGGCAGCACAAAGTCCTGCTCGGGCAGGCGAGCGGCAAACCAGGCCAGCTGCTCGGCCTCCAGCCGGTAGTCCAGTTCCTGGAGCAGGGCCTGCTCGATCTGGGCCAGCGTGCGCGCCAGCAGCTCGGGATCGGGCAGTCCGCCCAAGCCGCCGAGCAGGACGCGCAGCAGCAGCATATCGCTGCGCACCGTCGCGGCCATGCCCGGGTACTGCAGCTTGACGGCCAGGCGCCGGCCGTCGGCAGCCAGCGCGCCGTGCACCTGGCCCAGGCTGGCGGCGGCAAAGGCCTCCGGCTCGAAGGCGGCGAACAGCGTCTCCGGCCCCTGGCCGAACTCCTCGCGCAGCAGCTTGCGGACCAGGGCGCGGTTCAGCGGGCTGGCGCGGTACTGGGCCTGGGCCAGCTGCTCGCGTACGCCTTCGGGGAGCAGGCCGGCCTCCATGCTGAGCAGCTGTGCGGCTTTCAGGCCCACGCCCTTGAGCTGGTTCAGCGCACCGAACAGGATGCGCCCGAGCCGGGCCTCCTGTTCGCTCTGGGACTGCGGGCCGGCCAGGCCCAGGCCCAGAGCCGCCTTGTGGCCCAGCTGGCTGAGCCCCGCCCGGGCCAGCGCGGCGCCAGCCACCGCGCCGCGCGCGAGCCGCCCGGTCGGTGGCGCGGCGCTCACAGCCGGCTCCAGACCTGGGCCAGGCCCAGCGCATGGACGACACCGTAGCCGGCGCAGATCAGCGTGCTCCAGATCCAGAAGGGCTGGCGCAGCTCGGGCTGCAGCAGCATGGCCAGCCAGGGGGCCAGGCCGCGCAGCAGATAGACGGCGGTGATGCCCAGCAACACCCAGCGCAGCCCCGGCAGGCCGCGCAGCGCCGCGCTCCAGCCGCCGGCGCCCAGCGCATAGGCGGCCGCCACCAGCAGGGCAACAGCAATGCCCAGCGTCAGCAAGGCCGGCCACCAATGACCGGCCTGGGCCAGCCTGGCCATGCCTTCGCCGGCACCGAAGAAGCGATACCAGGGAGCGCCGCCGACGATGATGGCCAGATGCAGCGCGGCGGCCAGCGCGCTCAGGAGCGCGCCGAGCAGCAGGGCGGGGTTGGCGGTGCCGCTCATCGTGCCCGCCCACCGAGGCCGCTCAAGCCACCCTTGGTCATCTTGAGCAGATCCAGCAGGCCGCCGCCGTCCTGCAGCAGGCGCATCAGCTGGCTGCGCAGCACGAAGCCGCCCAGCTCCATCAGCTTGCCAATCACACCACTGGCCAGGCTCAGCACCAGCAGCGACAGACTCAGCTCCAGCAGCTGCGTGGTGTTGCCAAAGTCCTCGCTATCGTCCTTGAGCCAGTAGCTGATCACGCCATAGCTGTAGTCGGCCATCAGCGCGGACAGGCCGGTCCTCAGCAGAGGGCCGCAGGGAACGATCTCGCTGCGGGCCTGGGCATCGTCCAGCAGCTCCAGCAAGGCCTGCTGCAGCAACTCGCGGCCGGGCAGCCCGCCGCCCAGCATCAGCAGCGGGGCGCGCTCGACCAGCTCGCGGGCCAGGGCCACGAACTCGCGGTCGGGCAGCAGGCGCTCCAGCAGGCTGTCCATCAGCAGCTGCAGCCGCTCCTGCAGGCTCCATTCGGCCTGGCCGGGCGTGGCGCGCCACTGGGCCAGCGCATCCTCGAAGGCCTGCTCGAAATAGGCCAGCACCAGACGCTCCTTGCTGGGGAAGTATTTGTAGATCGTCGCGTCGCCAACCCCGGCGGCCCGGGCGATCTGCTTCATCGTCGTGGCGTCGAAACCCTGCTGTGTCATCAGGTCCACCGCCGTCTGCAGGATCAGGCGCTTGTTGCTGGCCTGCTGGGTCTTGGAAATGCGCATTTGTGTACTTGATTGCTTTTATTAATTGTTATTCCTTGTTTATTGAATAGCAAGAATTCTTTTAAGAGAAGATGAAGGCCCGGTCGATATCGCCCTTCTTGGGGCTTGCGCCCGGGCCGCGCTGACGGATACTGCGGGCCCATGAAACCCCGTCTCCTGCTCCTGCTACTCGGCTTGGCCCTGCTGGGCACGCTGTGGCTGGGCTCGGCCGGGTTCGACGCCGAGCCCATGGCGCAGACCGAGTCCCACGGTCCCGGCGGCCTGCCGGCTCTCGCCCGCATCATGCTGGGCAACGCGTCCTGAGCCGCGTCCGAACGTCCCCTCTTTGAGCTTTGCAGCCGGCCGCGCCCCGGGCAACAATGGCCCGACACAGGCGCCGGCCGGGCTCCGACCCCGGGAGCCAGGCTCTCGCCACAGGGAGCGACGCCATGGACAGCTTGCGCAACAAGCCGCTGGAGCAGGCCCTGCAGGCGCTGGCCGGCAGCGAGAGCCGTTTTCGCGCGCTGCTGGAGGGGGTCGAGAAGATCTCGGTGCAGGGCTATGACGCCGAGCGCCGGGTGATCTTCTGGAATGCCGCCAGCGAGCAGCTCTATGGCTACAGCCGCGAGGAGGCGCTGGGCCGGCCGCTGGAGGAGCTGATCATTCCGCCACCGATGCGGCCGCTGGTGATCGAGGCCACGCGGCAGTGGCTGGCGGCCGGCGTGGTCTCGACGCCGGCCGAGGAGCTGGTGCTGCAGCACAAGAACGGCAGCCCGGTCCATGTGTTCTCCAGCCACACGATGCAGCGCAACAGCCGCGGCGAGGCCGAGCTCTACTGCGTCGACATCGACCTCAGCGAGCGGGTGCGCGCCGAGGCGCGCCGCAGCGAGCTCGAAGCCCAGCTGCGCGAGGCGCAGAAGCTCGAGGCCATGGGCACGCTGGCCGGCGGCATCGCACACGACTTCAACAACATCCTCGGCGCCATCCTCGGCAATGTGGCGCTGGCGCTGGAGCAACTGCCCGCCGAGCATCCGGCCACCGCCCATCTGGGCCTGATACGCATAGGCGGCCAGCGGGCGCGCAGCCTGGTGCAGCAGATCCTGGCCTTCAGCCGGCGCCAGCCGCAGGAGCTGCGCGTCGTGCAGCTGCAGGCCCTGGTGCAGGAAAGCCTGGCCTTGCTGCGCACCGCGCTGCCGCCCGGCGTGCAGCTGGTGCTGAGCCTGGCGGACCAGCCCCTGCATGTGCGCGCCGACGCCACGCAGATCCAGCAGGTGCTGATCAATCTGTGCACCAATGCCTGGCATGCACTGGCCGGTGGCGTCGGGCGGGTCGAGGTGGGTCTGAGTGCCGAGCACCATGCCGGCAGCCCGGCGCGCGCCCATCTGTGGGTGCGCGACGAGGGCAGCGGCATCGACGCCGCCACGCGCAGCCGCCTGTTCGAGCCCTTCTTCACGACCAAGCCGCAAGGTCAGGGCACGGGCCTCGGCTTGGCGGTCGCCCATGGCATCGTGCTGGCCCATCAGGGCGAGATCCAGGTCGACAGCCAGCCCGGCGTCGGCAGCTGCTTCCACCTCTATCTGCCGCTGTTGCAGGGCGGCGAGCTGCCGGCTGAACTGGCGCCGGAGCCGGCGCTGGAGTTGAGCCTGAGGGCGGTCGGCCAGGGGCAGCACATCGTCTATGTCGACGACGACGAGGTCATGCGCCTGACCGTGCATGGCCTGCTGCAGCGCCAGGGTTGGCGTGTCAGCCTGTGCGCCGAGCCCGAGCAGGCGCTGAGCCTGGTCCGGGCCGGCGGCGTCGACCTGCTGGTCAGCGACTACAACATGCCGGCCTGCACCGGTCTTGAGCTGGCACGTCGACTCGCCCTGATCGCACCGGCGCTGCCGGTGCTGCTCAGCTCGGGCCATGTCACCGAGGCCCTGCTGGCCGAAGCCCGCAGCCTCGGTGTGCGCGGCCTGATCCGCAAGGAGCAGACCCTGGAGGAACTGGCGCCGCTGGTGCGGCAGGTGCTGGGCGGCGGCGCCATCTCCTGAGGCCGGCTCGCACATCCGTCGGCGCCTGTGACGCCCCATCCGGCGCGGCTTGCAGTTCATCACAAGGCGCTGGAGCGCGCCGGGATCGGCTCCGATACTGACTCCATCGACACAGCATGTCGACCAAACAGTCAAACCCAAGGAGCCCATCATGCAAGTCCGTCTGATCCAAGTTGCCGCCGCCCTCGTTCTCGCCGCTGTCGGCAGCGCCCAGGCCGCCCCGCAGAAGATCGAGCAGCTGCCGCGCGTCGTCATCACCGGCAAGTCGGCCCAGGCCAGCCAGCAGATCGTGCAACTGCCGCGCGTGGTCATCGAAGGCCGCAGCCTGGCCTCCCAGCCCGCCGTGCAGCTGGCCGCCGCCAAGCCGGCTCGCCGCATCTGATGCGTGCGCTTCTCTGAACGGAGCAGAGCCACGGCCGCATCGCGCGTGCTGCGGTGACTCTGCTCCGCTGCGCTGGTCCCTTATGCTGTCGGGCATCGATGAGGCTCGCGGCGGGAGGCGGCGTGACGATCAAAGTTGTCGGAGTCCTGGGCCTGGCCTTGCTGCTGGGTGCCTGTGGCGGCGGCGGTGGCGCCGCCGATCCTGCACCGCCGCCGGTCGTACCGCCCTTGAGTGCCAGCTGCGAACCCGGTTCGGTGGCGCGGCTGGCCCGCGAAGCGACGATACAGGCCGGCCGCGCGACCGAGCTGGTCCTGCTGGCCTGTGGTGGTTCGGCCCTGGCCGAGCCGCGCTGGCAGCAGACGGCGGGGCCAGGTCTTGCCATGCTGGCTGCGCGCTCGCCGGCGCTCAGCATCGAGCCGGCCGAGGCCGGTGCCTACCGCTTCGCCTTGAGTTTCAAGGACGCTGGCGGCGCGGCCCATACGGCCGAGCTGGCTCTTGAGGTGGCCCCGGCCGCCGCCGGGCCGGGGCTGAGCGTGCGCGGCGAGCCCTCGGTCTGGGGCGGTGGCAGCTTGTCGCTGCGAGCCTGGGCGTCGGGGCTGAGCGCTGGCGAGCTGGCTGGCGCGCAATGGCATTGGGAGCAGTTGGACGGCCCGGCCGCCACCCTGGAGCGCCGCGACGAGGCGCGACTGGTGTTCAAGGCGCCGGCGGTCAGCGTCGACAGCCTGCTGCGCCTGCGCGCCCGGCTGAGCCTGGCCGACGGCCGCAGCGCCAGCGATGAGTTCACTCTGCTGGTCCAGCCGCCGCCGCAACCGGCGGCCAACCCGCTGTTTGGCGGCGACAACCTGAGCAGCCGCGTCTATCCCTGGCTGGCCGACGGCCCCCATGCCCGCGCCCTGAGCGACTGCATCTACCACCCGGGCCTGAGTGGCAGCAACCCCAACAATCTCTGCACGTTGTCCCGCCTGCCGCTGCTGGGCCAGCAGACGGCCGGTGCCGTGCCGACGGTGGAGCAGGTGATGCAGCGGCTGCTGGTCTCGCATGACTGGATGGCTGCGGTGTTCGAGCGCTTCTTGCGCGAGCAAGATCCGCATGGCGACTTCCGCCGCATGCTCAACGCGAGCACGGCGGTGGTGATCGGGGGGCGCGTGCGGCCGGCCTTCTACTGGAGCGCCACCGGCGCCATCTATCTGGATGGGGCTTACCTCTGGATGACGCCCGAGCAGCGCGACACCCTCAGCGAAAGCCCCGATCCGCGCAGCGCCTACGGTGCCGCGCTGGCCTACAGCACGCCCTGGCGCTATGTGCTGGACAACCGCCATGCCACCCCCGCCTATCCGGTGGCCGAGCGACCCTCGCGCACGCTCGCGGCGCTGCGCTACGAGCTGGCACGCCTGCTTTATCACGAGCTGGCGCATGCGGCGGACTTTGTGCCGCCGCGGGTGCAGAGCGGACTGACCGGTCATCTGCGTGTCTACGAGGCCAGCCCGGCGCTGACGGCTTCGCAGGATCTGCACCAGCGCTACCCCTTCTTCTCGCAGGAGATGCGCGCGCTGGGCCAGGTGCTGTTCTTCGGCGCCGAGGCCAGCGCGCAGCAGCAGGCCTACAGGCCCGAGGACATCGTGCATTTCTTCAGCCAGGACCGGGTCAGCGATGACTACAGCTACTCGGTGCCGGCCGGCCAGAGCGTGCCGCGCGAGGATGCCGCGATGCTGGTGGAGGAGGCCATGATGCAGCTGCGCTACGGGCTGCTGCGCGACATCGCCATCGCGCCCCAGCTGGCTGCCGATGCGAGCAGCAGCGCCGATCTGCCGGTGGTCTGGGGCCAGCGCGGCCGCATCGGCGAGGCAGCGCTGCGCCCGCGCGTGCGCCTGGTGCTGGCCGATCTGCTGCCCTGGCTGGAGGCCGAGGCGGCCGATCGGCTGGCCAGCCCTGTGTTGCTGAAACCGGGGCTGAGCTGGGGCGAGAACCTGGACCAGGCCGCCATCGCCGCCGGCCGACCGGCGGCGCTGAGCGGCGCGCAGCGCCTGGCCGAGCAGGAGCAGGTGGCACGCCAGGCCCGCGAGCGCGAGTCGCGCGCTCGGGCGCAGGCGCTGCACAAGCGCGTGGATCTGCAGCGCTGAGCGCGGGCCTCGTCGCTCGGCCACCCCGCTCATCGCGGCTGCCCGCATTTCATGCGGCGCCTGCCGCTGCCCGTCGCCAAGCGCTGGCGGCGCGCTGCCGTCCTGCCGACACTGCAAACTTCTACCCACGCCTCCCATGCCCCGCCGGAGCCCGCCATGCACAGCAGCGCCAAGACCTTTCTGACCGCCCTCATCGCCGTTGCCGGCGCGGCCACGATGGCCCTGGTGCTGGCCGAGCAGAGCGCACCGCAAAACCTGCACACCGTGGCGCAGCCGGCCGCACCGCAGGCAGCGGCTTCGGCCGAGCGCCTCAGCCAGCTCGATTGCGCCAGCCTGTCGAGCTGCTGATCGGTCCGCCCGGTCGCTCCCAGGGTCGGTTCAGACAGCGTTTTTGCCAGCCTGTCGCGTCGGCCTCGCCTGCTGAGCGGACGCCGCCGACACTGCATTCACCGGCCCGCGTCAGGCCGATGCATCAAGGAGTTCAGCATGATGTTCAAGCACAGCCTCACCGAGAAATCCGTCGCCAGCCTGGTGGCCCTCAGTGTTACGAGCGCGCTGCTGGCGCTGATCGATATCGGCACCACGGCCGAGCAGCCGCTGATGCGGCTGGAGCGTGTGCTGATCATCGGCAAGAGCTCGGCGCCGCAGCCGTCGCAGCAGCTGGCGCAGCTGGTCTGCGCCGAGACGGCGCAGTGCTGAGGCGCCCGCTCACTTCATTGCATAGTTCAGATTGACGTAGAGATAACGCCCGCGCGGGTCGGCATAGCTGGGGTCATAGCCCGCTGGCGACGATAAACTCGGCATGCATCGCGAGGAGCCGCCCATGTCAACAACTGCTGTTGATCTCATTGAAGCCCAGGCCATGAAGCTCACGGCCAGCGAGCGCGCCGAACTGGCCGAACGGCTGTGGCTCAGTGTTCAGGCTGACGCGGGAACCGATGAAGGGCTGGATCCGGTTTGGGAGGCCGAGATCGCGCGCCGCATGCAGCAAGTCGACAGCGGCGAGGTGGTCTGCCGGCCTTGGGGCGAGGTCGTGGAGGCATTGCGTGCCAAGCATGGCTGAGCCGTGGAACTGCGTGTTCACCCGGCCGCCGAGCGGGAGCTGGATGCGGCGCTGAGCTGGTGCACGCAGCACTATGGACAGCGCGCGAGTACTCGGCTGCGGCTTCAGTTCGAGCGCGCCGGCACCTTGTTGATGAGCCACCCCGAGATCGGCAGCCCGGCACCGACGCTGGCCCGCCAACTGCCGTTGCGACGCTACCCCTTCACCTTGATCTACCGCGTCGACGGCACGGTCATCCATCTGCTGGCCGTGATGCACCAGCGTCGACAAGCCGGCTACTGGACCGAACGCGGGTAGCTGACGGCCCTTCTTTGCTCAGCGGCCCGGCCCCAGACGCGCTCAGTCGTTGCCATCCTAGGCTTCGCTCTCCAGCACCCGCAAGATCTCCCGCCCATAGGCTTCCAGCTTCTTCGCGCCGACGCCGCTGATGCCGGCCAGCTCGTCCAGGCTTTGCGGATGCAGCCGGGCCATCTCGGCCAGCGTGACGTTCTGGAAGATCACATAGGCCGGCAGGCCGTGCTCTTTGGCCACCTCGGCGCGCCAGGTCTTCAAGGCCTCGAAGCGCTGCTGGGCCTCGAAGTCCAGATCGATGGGGGCGGCCTTGCTGCCACTGCTCTTGCCCGGCGCGCCGCGCGTGGCCTTGCCGCGCGTGACGCTGGGCACGCGCAGCAGCAGCTGGACCTCGCCCTTGAGCACCGCGCGGGCGCTGTCGGCCAGCGCCAGCGTGTGGTATTCGCCCTCGCTGACGACATGGCCCAGCGCGATCAGCTGGCGCAGCACGGCGCGCCACTGCTGCTCGGGCAGGCTGGCGCCCACACCCCAGGTCGACAGGCTTTGGTGGCCGTACTGCGTGACCTTGTCGGTGACCTTGCCGCGCAGGACATCGATCAGATGGCCGGCGCCGAAGCGCTGGCCGCCGTTCTGGTGGAAGCGGTAGATGCAGCTGAGCAGCTTTCGTGCGGCCTCGGTGCCGTCCCAGGTGGCCGGTGGGCTCAGGCAGTTGTCGCAGTTGCCGCAGGCGCTGCTGGCCTCGCCGAAATAGCTGAGCAGGCGCACGCGCCGGCAGTCGGTGGCCTCGGCCAGGGCCAGCAGCGCGTCGAGCTTGCCGCGCTGGCCCTGCTTGAATTCTTCTTCGGCCGGGCTCTCGTCGATCATGCGGCGCTGGTTGACCACATCGGCCAGGCCATAAGCCATCCAGGCATTGGCCGGTGCGCCGTCGCGGCCGGCGCGGCCGGTCTCCTGGTAGTAGCTCTCGATGTTCTTGGGCAGGTCCAGATGGGCGACGAAGCGCACATCGGGCTTGTCGATGCCCATGCCGAAGGCGATGGTGGCCACCATCACGATGCCGTCCTCGCGCAGAAAGCGGTCCTGGTGCTTCTGGCGCACGGCGGCGTCCAGGCCGGCGTGATAGGGCAGGGCCTTCATGCCCTCGGCCTCCAGCCAGGCGGCGGTCTCCTCGACCTTTTTACGGCTCTGGCAGTAGACGACGCCGGCCTCGTCTTCATGCTCGTCACGGATGAAGCGCAGCAACTGTTCGCGCGGCTTGTCCTTCTCGACGATGGCGTAGCGGATATTGGGCCTATCAAAACTGCTGATGAAGACGCGCGAGTCCTCCAGCTTCAGGCGCTCGATGATGTCGGCCCGCGTCAGGTCGTCGGCGGTGGCGGTCAGCGCGATGCGCGGCACGTCCGGATAGCGCTCGTGCAGCAGGCTCAGGCTCAGGTATTCGCTGCGGAAGTCATGGCCCCACTGGCTGACGCAATGCGCCTCGTCGATCGCGAACAGGCTCAGCAGGCCGCGCTCGTTGAGCGAGTCGAGCTGGGCCAGGAAGCGCGGGTTGGTGATGCGCTCGGGTGCCGCATACAGCATCACCAGGCGCCCACTCATCATCTCGCGCTCGACATGGGCGGCCTGCTCCGAGCTCAGCGTCGAGTTCAGGAAGGCGGCATGCACGCCGGCCTCTTCGAGCGCGCCGACCTGGTCGTGCATCAGCGCGATCAGCGGGCTGACCACCACCGCCACGCCCCGGCCCTGGCGGTGCCGCGCGATCGCCGGCACCTGGTAGCACAGGCTTTTGCCGCCACCGGTGGGCATCAGGACCAGCGCGTCACCGCCGCTCACCATATGGTCGACGATATCGGCCTGCGCGCCGCGGAAGGCGCCGTAGCCGAAGACTTCTTGCAGGATCTGGAGGGGGGCGTGATGATGCATGGAGCCCGCTATTGTCCAGGAGAAGCCCGTTGACGGCCGAAGGCCGTGCCACCGGCCGTTCTCGGGCTGTGCTGACCGTGCGGACTACGGGGCCGAGGGCGGCCTCTCTCCCCGGTAGGTGATTGAGGCCATGCCCGAGCTGTGGCGGCTGCTGTCGGCCGGGCCCCAGTAGTCCACCGTGCCGACGCCGGAGACGCCGATGCCCACCGCGTCGGTGGCCCAGAAGCTGGCGTGGCCAACGCCGCTGATGGAGACCGAGGCCGTGCCGGCCTGCAGCTGCTCGGCCTGCAGCGTGCCCTTGCCCGAGATCGCGGCCTGCATGGTGCGGACCTGGCCGGCCAGGCGGCCCTCGCCGGCACCGGAAATCACGAAGCGCAGGCTGTCGGCCGCCAGCGCGTCGAAACGGGCCTGGCCGGCGCCGGCGATGGTGACGTCCAGCTGCCTCGTCTTCAGCGGGCCGGGCGCATGCAGATCGCTGGCGCCGGACAGCACCAGTTGGCGCACATCGCGCATCAGCACCTCGATCTGCAGCCGCGAGCCGTCCCAGAACTTCCAGCTGCCGGTCGGCCGTATCACCAGCCGGTCGCCGCGCAAGTCCAGCTGCACGGTTTTCTGCGTCTGCGCATTGCCGACGATGAAGACCTGGTCGCGCTCGCCCTGGGCCAGGCGCACCTGGGCCGAGCCGCTGACCTCCAGGCGCTCGAAGGCGCCCGGTGTGTAGAGCTGGCCGGTCTGGGCCGAGGCCGGCTGCGCAGCGGCCACCAGCAGCAGCGCGAGCAGGGCTCTCATATCGACTGCTCCCGCAGCTTCTTCGAGACCTCGCGGCTGGCGGTGAAGCGCGTGCCGTCGCGCATCTGCACCACCAGCTGCGAGCTCTCGTCGGGCGTCATCGCCTCCACGCAATCGAGGTTGACGATGCAGCTGCGCTGCAGCTTCAGAAAGCGCTGCGGGTCCAGGCGCTGCTCGAAGCTGCTGATCGGCAGGCGCACCAGGAACTGGCGACCACGGCCGGCGATGGCGGTGTACTTGGCATCGGAGCGCAGGTATTCGATCGCTTCGACATGCAGCGGGAAGATCTTGCCCTGGTCGCGCACCAGGATGCGGGTCAGCGGCGCCTCGGGGGCTTGTTCCAGGGCCTCCAGTGCCGGATTGAGTGTCGGGCTTGACGCCGCGTCATCGACCCGCTCCAGCCCTTGCAGCGCGTGCTCGACCGCCTCGACAAAGCGATCATGCGAGAAGGGCTTGAGCAGGTAGTCCACCGCATGCAGCTCGAAGGCGGTCAGCGCATGCTCGTCATAGGCGGTCGTGAAGATCACCGCCGGGCCGCTGGTGTTGGGCTGCTGCGCCAGCGCACGCAGCACCTGCAGGCCGGTCATGCCCGGCATCTGGATGTCCATCAGCACCAGGGCCGGCTGCAGCGCGCGGATCTGGGCCAGCGCACTGGCGCCATCGTGGCAGACCGCCACCAGCTCCAGCTGCGGCAACTGCCCCACCCACTCGGCCAGGCTCTCGGCGGCCAGCGGTTCGTCCTCGGCGATCAGGGTGCGTATGCGGGGGCTGTGGTCGTGGTTCATCATCGTCATGCTTGCGGTATCCAGAGGTCGACGCGGAAGCCCGCGCCGGGAGCGGTGTGGATCTTGAAGCGGGCACGGCCCTCGAAGTCCAGCGCGAAGCGCCGGCGCAGCGCGGACAGGCCGATGCCGCGCCGTGCGCCGCCGTCGGCATCGACGCCGGGTTCGAGCCGCGCAGGGTCGCAGCCGGGGCCATCGTCCTGCACGGTCAGGGCCAGGCCGGCGTTGAGCGCATCGCGGCGTGCGCTGATGCTGATGCAGCCGCCCCCGGTGCGCGGCGCGATGCCGTGCAGGATGCTGTTCTCGACCAGGGGCTGCAGGGTCAGGGCCGGCAGCTCGTCGTCCAGCGTGGCCGGGTCCAGCTGCCAGGCGATGTGCAGGCGCGGGCCCAGGCGCAGCGCCTCCAGCGCCAGGTAGTCGCGCACGAAATCGACCTCGTCCTGCAGGCTGACGCGGTCGCTGGCACTGCGTTTGCTGTCCAGCACATAGCGCAGCATGCCGGCAAAGCGCAGCAGCGCATCCTCGGCGGCCTTGGGGTCCTTGCGGGTCAGCGCGATCAGGGTGTTGAGCGTGTTGAACAGGAAATGCGGGTTCAGCTTGCCGCTGATCGCCGCCAGCTCGGCGCGCGCCAGCGCCGACTCGGCCTGGGCCGCCGCCACCGCGCTGGCG